>VSPV01000042.1 GCA_009775605.1 Paramuribaculum sp. | reverse complement strand
GCGGAGTAGCGGCAGCTTCCTTTACGATAGTTTTGGGTTCGGGGCAGGGGAGCTGAGCCTCAGCAGCGGCGCGAGCGGCTGCGGTGGTGGCGAGCTGACCGCGGAGGTCGTTAACCTGGCCATTGAGTGAGTTGATATAGGCAAGGTAGTCGCAGGGGTTGTAGCGCTCGAAGTTGCGGCCGCCGAAGTTGATGTTGAAACCACCGTAAACGGAGAGGTTGCCTTCGATAGGATCGCCGGAAGCTACGTTGTTGAAGTTGTCACCGTAGAAGTTCATGCGGCCTTCTGCGAAGAAGTCAACATACTTGCAGAGACGGAAGCGGAGCTGCAGACCTGCAGAAACGGGAAGAGTCCATTCTTTGGTTTTGAGGTGGCCGTCGCCGTCAGGAATTGAAGCGAGGGCGGGATCGAAGCCCCAGGTGTAAGTACCGCCAACACCTACGAAGGGAAGGATGCTGAAAGTGCGGTCAGCCTTTACACCGGCGATAGAGTTGAACATATCCCACATCAAGTCAGCGTTGACGTTGAGCATCTTAGCTGAGTTGTATTTGGCCCAATCGAGGTGGAGTTTGCCATAGTAACCTGTGAGACGGAATCCCAGATAGGGTGAGAACCAGTGGCCTACGCCTACGTTGTAAACGGCAGTGATGTGACGTTTTGAATCGCCGTGGTTGAGGTAGTGGTCAACGTAAGGAACTTGCATACCAGCACCTAACTGAATGAACCAGTTCTGACGCCAAGAAGACGTATAGTGGTTCTTGCACTCAACGGGCTGTTCGATCACAGTGGCTTCTTCTACCACTACAGTCTCCTGTGCAGAAGCTGTGTTTGCTGCAAAGAACATGCTACCACATGCTGCAATTGCAAAGAATAATTTAGTCTTCATTCTCTCGAAATAAAAAAACTTGTGAAACAATAAATATTACTTTCTGTTGTAATTTTGGTTTAAATCTATCTTTTTTCAGATTAATTTACGATTTTATAACATTAGTCTCCACTTTTTTGTTCGGCATTCAACTCCAATTTTGATTGGTTTGTCAAAATGAAGTATCTTTGCACCATAATATATGTAGACAAACGCCAATTTTAACATTCGCTAAAATTTGGCGCTAAATTACACAATTTTATTTTATAGTGCAAACAAAAATCAAAAGAATAGCAGTTGTGGGCAGTACCGGCTCTATCGGTGGCCAGACTCTTGATATTATTTCGGATTATCCGGAATTATTTAAAGCCCAGGTTCTTGTGGCCGGAAGCAATGTCGATGCCCTGATAGCTCAGGCTATCAAATTCAAACCTGCAATTGCGGTTATAGCCCGTAAGGAACTTTATCCTGCACTCCGCGCAGCCCTCGAACCATATGGAATAACGGCTGCCGCCGGTCCTGAGGCTATATGCGAGGCCGTGGAGCGCGACGATGTTGACACTGTGGTCACCGCCACGGTGGGTTACAGCGGCCTTGCTCCCACATTGCGTGCAATCCGTGCAGGAAAGGACATTGCCCTCGCCAACAAGGAGACACTCGTGGTTGCAGGCGAACTGGTGAATGCGCTCCTTTCCAAATCCCGTTCCAAGGTGATTCCGGTGGATTCCGAACATTCGGCCATTTATCAGTGTCTGACGGGCGAGAATCCCTCATCTGTCTCCAAACTCATAATCACGGCTTCCGGCGGCCCGTTTCTGCATCATACCGCCGAGCAGCTCCGCAGCGTCACCACAGCCGATGCCCTTCGTCATCCCAAATGGCAGATGGGTGCAAAAATCACTGTTGATTCAGCCTCGATGATGAACAAGGCTTTCGAGATAATTGAGGCACGATGGCTTTTCGACGTCGACGAATCGAGAATAGAGGCGCTTGTCCATCCTCAGTCCATTGTCCATTCCATGGTGGAATTTGTGGACGGTGCCGTGAAAGCGCAGCTCGGAGTCCCCGACATGCATCTGCCCATCAGATATGCCCTTGGCGACGCCTCGCGCATGCACACATCGCGCCCCGGCCTTTCGCTGGCCGATTTCGCCACGCTTACCTTTGAGCTCCCCGACTGCGGCCGCTTCCCCTGCCTCACGCTCGCCCATAAGGCCCTGCGCGCCGGCGGCACCACAGCCTGCACCATAAATGCCGCCAACGAGATTGCCGTGGATGCGTTTCTGAAAGGCAATCTGCGCTTCACCGACATATATCCGCTCATAGAGGCCACGCTTGATGCGGCGCCCGGAGTGGACACTCCCGCCTACGAGGACTATGTGGCTGTGAACGACGCTTCACGCGCCATCGCCTCCCGGCTGGTGAAAACGGGCCGTTTCTGAGGCGGATTTTAATTCCCGATGCCCGTAACTTGTTCAATGCAGTTTCCAATTACTACAGTTTTTATTAAATAATCTCAGCTTTACTGATGACACCAATACTGATGAAGGCCTTGCAGCTTATAGTGGCATTGGCTCTTCTTGTGATAATACATGAATTCGGCCATTATCTCATGGCCCGCATATTCGGCATAAAGGTCGAGAAATTCTATCTTTTCTTCAATCCATGGTTTTCGGTAGCCAAATGGAAGCCGAAGAAAAAGAAGGTGAAATACGACAAGAACGGCGTTGAAAAAGCCTCATGGCGCGACACCGAATATGGCATAGGCTGGCTTCCGCTCGGAGGCTATGTGAAGATAGCCGGAATGATTGATGAATCCATGGACAAGGAACAGCTTGCACAGCCGGCCCAGCCAACCGATTTCCGTGCCAAGCCAGCGTGGCAGCGTCTGCTTGTGATGATAGGCGGTGTGACCTTCAACTTCATTCTCGCCATACTTATTTATATCGGTATAGCTTTCCATTGGGGTGCGGAATATATTCCGCTCGAAAACGCTACGGAGGGTATGGAATATTGCGAGGAAGCCCGCAAGCTTGGATTCCAGAACGGCGATATTCCTCTTCTTGCCGACGGCCATAAACTCGACGCGTCGAAAAACTTTCCCTATGAGATGGCTACGGCCCGCGAGGTGAAAGTGCTCCGTAACCACAAGGATACAGTCAGCATCGCTATTCCTGAAAACTTCGCGCTTACCCTGTCGAATGCCAAACAGACGCTGCTCGGCTACCGTGTTCCGGTCTACGTGGCCAAGATTCAGGGGGGCTCCGCCGCCTCAAAAGCCGGAATGGAAGAGGGCGACCATATTGTGGCTGTAAACGGCGTGCCTACGCCCGGATTCACCGAGCTTACTCAGCAGCTGGTGGCTAACGGAGGCAAGGAGGTGACCGTGAGCGTGGAGCGCGACGGCCGTACCCTTGACCTGAAAGCCACTCCCACCGAGGGTGGCAAGCTCGGATTCCAGCTTCGCCCGATAACAGAGGTTTATGAGCCGGTGGTTGTGAACTATTCGCTCTGGGAGGCTGTGCCCAAAGGCATTGTCAACGGCACGGAGATGCTCACCAATTACGTAGGCTCCATGAAATACCTCTTTACTAAAGAGGGGTCGCAGAGCATAGGGGGCTTCGGCGCCATAGGCTCCATGTTTCCCGACCGCTGGAACTGGCTTTCATTCTGGCAGATTACAGCGTTCATATCGGTGGCCCTGGCATTCATCAACATCCTCCCCATCCCGGCTCTCGACGGAGGCCACGTGATGTTCCTCCTTTACGAGATGGTGATGCGTAAGCCCGCTCCCGAAAAGGTGATGGAGTACGCCCAGATAGCCGGAATGGCTTTCCTGCTTCTGCTGATGCTTTACGCCAACGGCCTCGATGCCATACGCTCTTTTGCCAACTGATCCGTTTTTTCGCAAAATCTGAAATTATATGTCATATCCCGAAATAATACTTCGCCGGGGCAAGGAAGAGTCGCTGCTCCGTTTCCATCCCTGGGTGTTCTCAGGCGCAATTGCTTCTCTGCCCGAAGGGCTCGAGGAGGGCGAGACTGTCATCGTTCGCTCTGCCTCCGGACAGCTTCTCGGCACAGGCCATTACCAGGTGGGCAGCATAGCCGTGAGAATGCTGAGCGAAGAAGAAATAGTAATAGATGAGGATTTTTACCGCAGGCGCCTTGCCGAGGCCTACAGGCTGCGCCGGGTGCTCGACCTGATACGTCCCGACAACAACGCTTACCGTCTGGTGCACGGCGAGGGGGATTTCCTTCCCGGCCTGATAGTGGACGTGTATGGCGCTACGGCCGTCATGCAGGCCCATTCACCGGCTATGCATTATGCACGCAACGAGATAGCCCGCGCGCTCGTGTCGCTTCCCGAAGCCGGCATCAGCGCCGTTTACTATAAATCAGAGACCACGCTGCCGTATAAGGCCCGGCTCGACCCCCAGAACGATTATATAATAGGAGGTTTCACCACCGACGAGGCCCTTGAAAACGGTCTGCGTTTCCACGTTGACTGGCTGCGCGGACAGAAGACGGGTTTCTTCGTTGACCAGCGCGACAACCGCCGCCTGCTCCAGCATTATGCTGCCGGACGCCGGGTGCTCAACATGTTCTGCTACACCGGCGGATTCTCCGTCTATGCCCTCAGAGGCGGCGCGGAAACGGTTCATTCCGTCGACAGCTCTGCAAAGGCCGTGGCCCTTACCGACGCCAATGTGGCGCTGAATTTCGGCGAGGATTGCCCGCGTCACCGTTCGTTTGCCGAGGATGCTTTCAAATTCCTCGCGGATATGCCTGAGAACGCCTACGACCTGGTGGTGCTCGATCCCCCCGCGTTCGCCAAACACCGCAGCGCTATAAAGAACGCCCTGCGCGGCTATCAGCGCCTCAACGCACGGGCTATGGAGAAGATGCCCTCGGGAAGCATTCTCTTCACGTTCTCATGCTCGCAGGCCATATCGCGCGAACAGTTCAGGCTGGCTGTGTTCTCCGCGGCCGCACAGACACGGCGCCGCGTGCGCATACTCCATCAGCTCACACAGCCTGCCGACCATCCCGTCAATATCTATCATCCCGAAGGGGAATATCTCAAGGGACTAATACTCTGGATTGAATAATACCAAGCTCAGATTATGCTTATCAACAACTCATTCCGCGTGGCCACGATTGCCGCTGCAATCTGCACCGGCGCCACATTAAGCTCTATGGCAAAGAACAACGATGACTTCAATTATGTGGTGGACCGTTTCGCCGACCTTCAGGTGCTCCGCTACAAAGTGCCCGATTTCGAGAATCTCTCGCTGAGGCAGAAAATGCTCGTATATTATCTTACCGAGGCCGCACTCAACGGTCGCGATATCCTCTGGGACCAGAACGGAAAACATAACCTTGCTATACGCGGCATGCTCGAGAATGTGTATACAGATTACCGCGGCAAACGCGATGACAAGGAGTTCCGTGCGTTCGAGAAATATCTGAAACAGGTGTGGTTCGGAAACGGCATCCATCACCATTATTCCACCGATAAGTTTGTGCCCGAGTTCTCGCGTACGTGGCTCGAGATCCACGTGGCGGAGCTTCCCGTGGGAAAGCGTCCCACAAATGCCGGCGAGCTTATGGAGGTGATATTCAATCCCGGGGTGATGGCAAAGCGTGTGAACCAGGCCGAGGGCCAGGATCTTATTGTGACTTCGGCCAACAATCTCTACGACGGTGTTACCCAGCAGGAAGTCGAGGATTATTATGCCGCAGTAAAGGACACCACCCTTGCCGAGCCTCCCAGCTACGGCCTCAATGCCCGTGTGGTCAAGAAAAACGGCAAGGTGCAGGAGGAAGTATATAAGATAGGTGGTCTGTATGATTCTGCCATACGCCGCATAGTCGAGAATCTCAACAAGGCTGCGGAATATGCCGAGAGTCCTGCCCAGAAAGCCGTGATTGAGAAACTGGTGGAATTCTATACCACCGGTGATCTCCGTGCGTTTGACGACTACTCCATTCTCTGGGTGGAGGATACCGCTTCAAAGGTAGATTTCATCAATGGCTTCATAGAGAGCTACGGCGATCCGCTGGGAATGACCGGCGCCTGGGAGGGTATGGTGAATTTCAAGAACGACAAGGCATCGCATCGCACCGAAGTGATTTCCGACAACGCCCAGTGGTTTGAGGACCATTCGCCCGTCGACCCGCGTTTCCGCAAAGAAAAGGTGAAGGGTGTCAGCGCCAAGGTGATTACCGCGGCCATTCTTGCCGGAGACGCCTATCCTTCCACTCCTATAGGCATAAATCTGCCAAACGCCAACTGGATCCGCGCGGCCCACGGCTCCAAATCCGTGACCATCGAAAACATTACCCAGGCTTACGACGAGGCTTCACAGGGCAACGGCTTCAATGAGGAGTTTATCGACGATGCCGCCACCCGCAAGCTTGTGGAAGACTATCTGTTCGTGACCGACAATCTTCATACAGATCTTCATGAATGTCTCGGCCACGGTTCCGGCAGGCTGCTTCCCGGTGTTGATCCTGACGCCCTCAAGGCCCACGGCTCTTCACTCGAGGAGGCCCGTGCCGACCTTTTCGCTCTCTATTATCTTGCCGATCCGAAACTTGTGGAGCTCGGACTGCTCGACAGCCCCGACGCTTACAAGGCCCAGTATTACCACTATATGCTCAACGGCCTCATGACCCAGCTTATGCGCATAGAGCCGGGGAAGGACGTGGAGGAAGCCCACATGCGCAACCGCAAGCTTATCGCCGAGTGGGCCCTCGAAAAAGGTGCGCCCGACAAAGTGGTGGAGCTGGTGAAGAAAGACGGCAAGACTTTCGTGCACATCAACGATTACGAGGCGCTCCGCAGCCTTTTCGGACAGTTGCTTGGCGAGATACAGCGCGTGCGCAGCGAAGGCGATTATGAGGCCGGCCGCGATCTTATCGAAAGATACGCCGTGAAAGTCGATCCGGTTCTTCACAAGGAGGTGCTTGACCGCTACGCCACCCTCGATATCGCTCCCTACAAAGGATTCGTAAACCCAGTATATACTCTTGTTAAGGACGAGAACGGCAATACGGTTGACGTTAAGGTTGATTATGGCGAAGGATATGCCGATCAGATGCTGCGCTACTCCCGCGACTATTCTCCCTTGACCAAAAATAAATGACCGATTAAAAATGTCAAGAGTACTGCAAAATCTTCTGATGCTTCTGACCTGCCTGTTCATGATAGCGGCAGCGGCGGTGGTGCGTTACGGTACCGTGGCGGGAATACCCGCTGCTGCGCCGTCAGACACCTCCGTTGTAAGCACCTCGGGAAGCACCACGGTGATAAACACAGCATCGCTTTGCAAGAACGTAAGTGGTTATGCAGGTCCCACGCCCCTTGCCGTCTATATCACTGACGGGCGTATTGACTCGGTGCAGGCTCTCCCGAATGTGGAGACCCCGCGCTTCTTAGCCCGCGCCGAGGAAGCCCTGATCCATAAGTGGGACGGCATGACACCGGCCGAGGCCCGCGCTCTGCAGGTGGACGGTGTTACTGGCGCCACTTATTCATCGCAGAGCGTTATCGCCAATATGCACGCGGCCCTCGACTATGCCGTGAACGCGGCTGTGACTGAAGGCGCGACAACGCCTTTCGAGCCTACGGCCGGATTTTTCGCATCGCTTGCCGTGGTGCTCTGCGGATGCATAGTGCCTCTGTTTGTGCGTTCCCACCGTTACCGTGTGGTGCAGCTTATAGTGAATGTGGTGGTGCTCGGATTCTGGACCGGCTCATTCATCAACTATACGGCCATGATAGGCCTTGTGGGCCGCGGCGTAGCCGGATGGGGATCGCTGATTCTTATTCTGATGCTTGTGGCGGCTTTCGTCTATCCTCTGTTCGGACGGGCGAATCATTATTGCCTGTGGATATGTCCGTTCGGCTCGCTTCAGGAACTGCTGGGAATGAGCCGTCTGCCGAAAATTCATCTGTCAGCCCGGGCCACACAGGCTCTTGAATGGGTGAGACGCACTCTCTGGGCCGCGCTGATGCTCGCCCTGTGGGTGGGCGGATGGTTTGCATGGACTGACTATGAGCTTTTCACTGCATTCATGCTCGATTCGGCGGTTACAGGTGTGATTGTGGCAGCGATAGTGGTGTGTGTGCTCTCCCTCTTCATTCACCGTCCGTATTGCCGTTTTGTGTGCCCTACAGGAACTCTGTTTAAAATTTCCGAAAGTAAATAATCAATGAAACTGACCTCTGTTTTATTCAATGTGGTTCTGGCGCTTGCCGTGCTCGGCCTCTGTTTCAAACTTTACGGCGGCGACGCATCACAAAACGCCGCAGCCGTGGAAAGCGATTCCCCTGAAGCTTCGGTTGCCGGGACTGTATATGACAATATCCTTTCGCGTGCGAGTGTGCGCGATTATACCGACCGTGAAATAGAAAGCGCCACCCTCGACAGCCTGCTGCGCGCAGCTATGGCAGCGCCCTCGGCGCGCGACCAGCGTCCGTGGCATTTCATCGTGGTCAATGATCGTGAGATACTCGACAGTCTCGGAGCTATGGCCGGCCCCTGGGCACCCGTGGGGCGCGCACAGGCCGCAGTGATAGTATGCGGCTCAACGGCCGGTAGCAAGCCCGGAAGCATAAATGAGTTCTGGATCGAGGATTGCTCGGCTGCAGCTGAAAATCTGCTTCTGGCAGCCCATGGAATGGGCCTCGGAGCAGTGTGGTGCGGAGGCTATCCCCATGAGGAACGCGTGGCCTCCCTGCGCTCATATTTCTCGCTCCCCGACAGCATACAGCCGCTGAATGTGATTGCCTTGGGCTATCCTAAGGCTCCGGGAAGAGTGAAGGAGAAATTCAATGAGGAGCGCATCCACGTGAACGGATGGTAAGATTCCGTTGGTTGCGTCGCGAGGCTTAGGAGACCGCTCTTACCTTGAGGCGCGCTCGTGGATGTAACCCCGGCGGTAGGCGTAGAGTAGTTCCATCAGCTCGTTGATCTGGCTCTGGAGCACGGCGCCTTTGTCGGTGTCGCTCACGCGCATTCGGTGGGCGCTCATCTCCACAATCTGGTTTGTCGACACTATGTCGGTGCCGTTGAGAATGGCATTTTCGGCCGAAGTGAAAGGCTCGTGCTGCACAAGCTCGAATCCGCGGCTGTGGAACACGAGTGTGTAACCCGCTATGCCGGTGGTGTCGTGGTAGGCTTTGGCGAAGCCGCCGTCTATCACCATCAGTTTGCCGTCGGCTTTTATGGGGCTTTCGCCGCTGGCGGCCCTCACGGGCACATGGCCGTTGATTATATGGCGGTGGGGTCCCTGCACGTTGAATTCTTCAAGAATCATGTCGCAGACGCGGGGATTGTCGCGAAGAGTGTAATAATTGCCTTTTATTTCTTTATGTGTTTCGGGCGATTCGATGAAATAGCGCTCGAATGTGGCCATTTTCGATTTGTCGAAGAGGGGAGAGTCGGGAGCGCACCAGAGAAACCAGAAGAAATCTGTGGCAAACGCGCGTTCCTCGGCGTCAGTGTCGTCGTTGAAGGCTGCGCGCACTATCATGTTTATGCGTTTCAGCAGCTTACGTCCACGGTATTTTTCGCCTCCCACAGTCACATCCTTGAGTGTCCCGTCGGGGTTGAGGGGGATGGAGGCATGATACAGAAGATTGCCGTTGTAGACCCCGAATATGGAGCCGTGGGATATGAGGGTGTCCATGTGGCTCTGCAGCTTGTCCGACACCAGGAAGGAATGCACCAGTTTTTCCACCAGCTCCGCCTCCTCGGGTGTCAGCCGGTAGGGATCGGCAGGGTCGATGGTGGGGAAGGAAGTGTCGAGAAGCGGGAATGTCCCTTCGTCGAGGGTTATGGTCCCTTCCTTATAATTTATGCGGTGCAGAAGTCTGCGGTCGGCCATTCCCCATTCGGGATGTCGGTCTATAATGGCGCCCTCGAGCTTGAACTGTATTATGGCTATGGCCTTGTGCATACGGGCCAGCATGAGGCGAGCGCGGTCGGAATAGGTGGAGTCGTCGGGGTCTATGCGTGGAGCAAAGCAGGAGCAGTCGTCGTTGGCATAGGTCTCCATTGCCATTGTGACGAGCGGCACAAGATTTATTCCGTAACCGTCCTCGAGTGTTGTCATGTTGGCGTAGCGGAGCGACATGCGGAGCACGTTGGCTATGCACACCGGGTTTCCGGCGGCCGCACCCATCCACACAATGTCATGGTTGCCCCACTGGATATCGAAGTTGGGGTAATCGCTCAGAAGGTCCATTATAAGGTGCGCGCCGGGGCCGCGGTCGAATATGTCGCCGAGAATGTGGAGCTGGTCAATACTCAGGCGCTGTATCACGTTGCACATCGCCACAATGAAATCCTCGGCCTGTCCGGTGAGGATTATGGTCTCTATAATCCGGTTGAAGTAGGCCTGTTTCTTCACGTCGCCGGGAGTTTCGTGAAGCATCTCCTCTATAATATAGGCGTAGCTTTTGGGAAGTGATTTCCTGACTTTGGAGCGGGTGTATTTCGACGATACGGAACGCACCACTTTCACCAGCTGGTTAAGCGTTATCTGGTAGAAGTTTGCCAGGTCCTGTTCATGCTGCTTTACAATCTCGAGCTTGGGCTTGGGATAATAGATGAGGGAGCATAGCTCTTTTATCTCTGAATCGCGCATGGTGGCGCCGAATATCTCGGTCACTTTGCGCTTGATGTTGCCGGAGGCGTTCTTTAGAATGTGGCGGAAGGCTTCGTATTCGCCGTGAAGGTCGGCCACGAAGTGTTCGGTGCCTTTGGGCAGATTGAGAATCGCCTCAAGGTTTATTATCTCGGTGCTTGCCGCGCTGATGTTGGGAAAATTCTGCGACAGGAGTTCAAGCACACGGTGGTCGCGTTCGAGGTCGGCTACTGTATATTTCTGGGCATTTGCCATATCGTTCGTTTATGAAAAGGAATGCGATGTAAAAATACGGTTTTCCTATGAAAAAACATCCCTTGCAGCCAAAAAAAGGTTTGGGCAAGGGATTAAGTTTTTATTACATGTTGTTCGCCGGGCCTGCCGGGGAACATCACACTTCGGTGACTTCCGGGAGATTCTTCGGGGGCTTGCGCGCGGGGTCGCATGTGAGCCCTACGCCGAGTTTCTTGAATATCTTGTGGTCAACCTCTCCCAGCATCACGGTGGAGTGGGCCTGACAGCCATATAGTTCCGGCAGTTTCTCGAGCGCGCGGCGGCAGAGGTCGTCGGTGGTGGAGAGCACGGAAAGAGCCACGAGCACCTCGTCGGTGTGCAGCCGGGGGTTTATGCTGCGCAGGTAGTTTATCTTGGTGTGCTGTATCGGCTCTATCATTGACTGAGGGATAAGCTTCACCGAATGGTCTATGCCGGCAAGATGTTTGATGGCGTTGAGAATCAGTGCGGCGCTCGGTCCGAGAAGTCCCGAGGTTTCGGCTGTGATTATGGTGCCGTCGGCCAGCTCAATGGCCGAGCAGGGACGTCCCGAACGCTCGGCGCGCTCCTTGGCGGCCACTGTGGAGCGGCGGTAGGAGAGCGAAATCTTGGCCTGGTTGAGCAAAAGGGCTATTTTGCTTACCTCCTGTTCGTTGCCTTCGCCCTGGGCCATCGCTCCGAGAGCGGTGTAGTAACGGCGGATGATTTCGTTCTTGGAGGCCTCGCGGCACACCTCGTCGTCGTTGATGCAGAAACCCACCATGTTCACACCCATGTCGGTGGGCGATTTGTAGGGATTCTCTCCGTAAATGCCCTCGAACAGAGCGTTGAGCACCGGGAATATCTCTATGTCGCGGTTATAGTTGATGGCTGTCTTGCCATAGGCCTCGAGATGGAACGGGTCGATCATGTTCACGTCGTTGAGGTCGGCCGTGGCGGCTTCGTAGGCCAGATTCACGGGGTGCTTCAGCGGAAGGCTCCACACCGGGAAGGTCTCGAATTTGGCATATCCGGCTTCGATGCCGCGCTTATGTTCATTGTAAAGCTGGCTCAGACACACCGCCATCTTTCCGCTGCCCGGGCCTGGGGCTGTGACAATAACAAGAGGCCGGGTTGTTTCCACATAGTCGTTGCGGCCGAAGCCTTCGTCGGAGTCTATCAGGGCCACATTGTTGGGGTAGCCCTCGATGGTGTAGTGGCAGTAGGTGCGGATGCCCATGCGGTCGAGGCGGCTGCGGAAAGCGTCGGCGCTCGCCTGGCCGTTGTAATGGGTCACGACCACCGAGCTCACCAGAAATCCACGGTTGGTGAATTCGGTGCGCAGACGCAGCACGTCCATATCGTAGGTGATACCCAGATCCTGGCGCACTTTGTTTTTCTCGATGTCGAGGGCGGAGATCACTATCACAATTTCAGCGTGGTCGCTCAACTGCGAAAGCATGCGCAACTTGCTGTCAGGCTGGAATCCCGGTAATACACGTGAGGCATGATAGTCGTCGAAGAGCTTGCCTCCAAGCTCGAGATAGAGCTTGTTGCCGAACTGGGCTATGCGTTCCCTGATGTGTTCGGACTGGATTCTGAGATATTTCTCGTTGTCAAAACCGTATTTCATAACGGGATGCAAAAGTAACTCTTTTTCTCCATTTTCGCAACCCGGATCTGCCATCTTGCAACGTCTTTATCTTCCACTCCACATGGAAGTGCCATTACACTTCGTGATTTTTAACGTATTGCTACGTTGCAAAATAACGAAAATAATTCTAACTTCGCAACGGAATCCCCCGAGTGTCCCTGTCTTCGGACAAACCTCGGGGTTTAGTTTTATTAGCAGCTTCTAATCTGGGCGTCTTGTGGGAAAACGACTATACCGTGCGTAACTAACCCACTGATGTTATTTTTTTGTATAGATACACTCCTAATAATAATGGTAAAATTGAAACTCCCCATGAGATACACGAAATCATAAAATAGGCTACTCCTCCGAAGCCGTCATGAATTCTTATTCCGGCCCAAATAAATGATGAAAACACAATTAAAGGACAGACAGTTCCCCAACAAATAATGGAACCCGTAATCGTGCCACTTGATACAACTTTTCTATATGATAAGGCTGACGCCAATAAATATGCTATTTCCCATATTATAAATATTTCAACATTTTCAGAATTAAGCAAATCTGAAAACTCCAAATTTACATATGGAGATATTAAGACTGTAATCGCAAATAATCCCATTATAAATGGGATAATAGCACACATACCCACCCAGATCCAAAATTTCTTATCGGTCAGTATCATTTCTTACACCCTTTCTTCCAAAGGCAAACGAACAAGCATATAATTATCATCAAATCAATAAATGATAGTATATGATAAGCCCAAAATAATTTTATATTCTTGTTGATATAATAAACAAACCATTCCTGCTCTATATTCGTATGCCAGGCTCCTGAGAAATTCATTATCTGCAAATAGTTTCGTAAGACTTCGATATGCGCGTAAGTCAACAAGGCTATTCCAGCTATACCTATTATTTTCTGCCACTTTTTCATTTCAGCATCTTCCTTTCATTGTCACCGCTTTCCAGTACGCTCATCTGATGAATGGCTATTTGGTTCAGCTTTACAAGCCTCTCGCTCTGCGTCATGCCTTGCTCTATGAAAACAGCATTAAGGTTTTCCATATTCGACAGGCATATAAGCTCGTTAACCGTTGTGTAATCACGTAGGTTCCCTTTGAGGTCGGGATTGGCTTCGCGCCATTGTTTTGCCGTTACACCAAACATCGCCACATTCAGTACATCGGCTTCATTGGCGTAGATGATGTTTGCCTGTGCCGGAGTAACCTGCGCAGGGATAAGGTGCTGCTTTATTGCATCAGTGTGGATACGGTAGTTGATTTTCGACAACTCGCGCTTCGCCGACCAGCCCAACAGTCGTTGCTCCTCCGTTTTGAGACGTTGATACTCTTTGACAAGCAATAACTGGAATCTTGGGCTTATCCACATTCCAAAATGGTAAGCTATATCCCGATGTGCGAATGTGCCGCCATAACGACCGGCTTTTGAACGTAACCCTATGGCATTTGTTCGTTCAAGCCACGTTTTTACTGACAGCACAAAGTTATTGCATCCCGCGGCATTTTTAATTGTACCGAATTCGGTATAATTAAAATCGGGATTATAGAGCATTTTCCATTCTTCGAGATACTCGATGGTGCTTTTCAGACTCAACCAACGGAAAGTTATATGCTCTTGCATTTGGCTGCGAGCCATGTCAGCTAGGCTTATATAATCTTCCTCGTTGTATTTTACAACTGATATTTCGGTGTTTTGTACTGTGATTTTTGCCATGGCTTATGATATAGTTGTTTATGTCATACGCAAAGTTACATATTTTCACTGACATACAGTGTAGTATAGACTTAAAAAATCGGTGTGCGGGAGGGGAGGTCCGGCACACCGATTTTGGTCATTTTCTTGTTTAAGATGCTGCGGCAGGGTATCAGATTACGCCCTGGCCCATCATGGCGTCGGCCACTTTCATGAAGCCGGCGATGTTGGCGCCCTTCATGTAGTTGAGGTAGCCGTCGGGTTCCATGCCGTAGTTCACGCACTGTTCGTGGATGTCGCGCATGATTCCGTGGAGTTTCTGGTCTACTTCCTCGGCGCTCCACTGCAGGTGCATGGCGTTCTGGCTCATTTCAAGTCCGGAGGTGGCTACACCGCCGGCGTTCACGGCTTTGCCGGGAGCATAGGTAACGCGGTTGCTGATGAAGGTGTCGATGGCCTCGGGGGTGCAGCCCATGTTGGATACTTCGGCCACCATGAGCACGCCGTTGTCAACGAGCTGACGGGCATCTTCGCCTCCAAGCTCGTTCTGTGTGGCGCAGGGGAGTGCGATATCCACTTTCTGCTCCCAGGGCTTGCGGCCGGGATAGAATGTGGAGCCGGGATATTTTTCAGCGTAAGGAGCCACGATATCCTCGCCTGTGGAGCGGAGATAGAGCATGTAGTCCACTTTTTCGCCACTGATGCCGTCGGGATCGTAGATATATCCGTCGGGACCGGAGATGGTGACAACCTTTGCGCCGAGTTCGTTGGCTTTCAGAGCGGCACCCCAGGCAACGTTGCCGAAGCCCGATATGGCCACGGTCTTGCCCTTGATGTCGGTATTTTTCATGGCGAGCATGCTCTGCACGAAGTAGAGAGCGCCGAATCCGGTAGCTTCGGGACGGATGCGCGAGCCTCCGAACGAAAGGCCTTTGCCGGTCATTGAACCGTCGCACTCGTTGCAGAGTTTCTTGTACATGCCATACATATATCCTACCTCGCGTCCGCCAACGCCTATATCGCCGGCGGGAACGTCGCGGTCTATTCCTATGTTCTTCCAGAGCTCAAGCATGAAGGCCTGGCAGAAGCGCATGATCTCGGCATCGCTCTTGCCTCGGGGCGAGAAGTCACTGCCGCCTTTGGCGCCGCCCATGGGGAGGGTGGTGAGAGCGTTTTTGAATGTCTGCTCGAACCCGAGGAATTTAAGGATTGATAGGTTCACGGAAGCATGGAAACGAATGCCGCCTTTATACGGGCCGATGGCATTGTTGAACTGCACGCGGTATCCCAGATTGGTCTGCACCTGGCCGCGGTCGTCGGTCCAGGTCACGCGGAATGTGAAAATGCGGTCGGGCTCCACCATCCGCTCGATGATTCGTGCTTTCTCGAATTCGGGATGCTGGTTGTAGACATCCTCCACGCACATCAGCACTTCCTTCACTGCCTGAAGATACTCTTTCTCTCCGGGATGCTTCATCTCGAGAGAGCTCATGATTTTGTTTATATCCATAACGGGGTGTTTTAGGTATAGATTCTGGATTATGTTTTTTTGTCTTTTTATGGTAGCAAATGTAGAAAATATTATTTCAGAAATAAAATAATTCGGCATCTTAAATTCAGCCCCGGAGGGCCGGAATTAAGATGCCGAAATTTCAGTTTGTCACGCTTTTCTTTGAATTGCGTGCATTATGTCGGTTTAGCGACGGCGGCTCGACTTTTTCTTTTTCGAACTGCGCTTTGTGGTTTTCGATTTGCTTTTTGTAGATTTTTTTGCGCTGCTCACGGATTTTCCTCTGGGAATCTTGAGCTTCTGGCCGATGTTGATGCGAGTGGTGCCCTGCGACATGCCGTTAGCCGACCGGATATCGTCGATGCGCACGCCGAATTTTTTGGCGATTTTATCGAGGTTGTCGCCGCGGCGCACGGTGTAGGTAGTTGTCTTGGCCTTGGTCTCTTTGGCGCGCGACGCACGCTCGGAACGTGAGGAGGTGGAGCGGTTTTCCTCGTTGACGGATGCCCGTGTGTCGACGCGCTCGGTGACGGTTGTCTCCATTGTGGGAACGGTGCTTGCTTTTGCCAGCTGGCGCTCGTAAACCTGAATCTCGAGCTGGTCGCCTTCTTTCACTTTGCCGCGGCGCAGGTTGTTCCATCGTTTGATATCGGTGGCGCTTACGCCATATTTCTTGGCTATGTCGCGTAGATTCTCGCCGCGTCCCACCACGTGGATTTTCTTTTCTGGCGCCGAAGATATCTCGTTGTCCACACTGAGATTGCCGTCGGCATTCTTTGTCTGGCTGTCGGCCGAAAGCTGGTTGGTATTGCTGTTGTCGGTGGGCTCAAGCGGTGTGCCGGGCTCAACGTATGTGCGGCGCCCGTATTCGTCGGCGTTGTTGGCAAGAATCTGGGGCTCGCTCATAATATAGCTGAGCACCTGCTGGGAGGGGAGCACCAGCGCGTAGGGATGGTTGTCGCCCGGTATGATATCCTTGCGGAACTGCGGGTTGAGCATCCTGATTTCCTCCACGGGAATCTGGAGCACGTCGGCTATCTGCTGGAAATTGACACGCTGCGACACCTGCACGGTATCCGTGACCAGCGCGTTCTTGACCAGTGTGGGCTTGATGCCGTAACGGTTGTGATAGTTCATCACATAGTTGGCGGCGATGAATGCGGGGAAGTAGCCGCGGGTCTCGGGGAGAAGATAATTGTATATTTCCCAGAAGTCCTTTTTGCCTCCTCCTGCACGGCGCAGGGCCTTGTTCACGTTGCCGGGGCCGCAGTTGTAGGCAGCGATGGCAAGCGACCAGTCGCCGTATATGCCGTAGAGCTGCTTGAGGTATTTCACGGCGTAGTGCGAGGCCAGGCGGGGATCGCGGCGCTGGTCCACGAGCGAGTTCACCTCAAGTCCGAGGTCCAGGGCCGTGGCGGGCATGAACTGCCAGAGGCCTACGGCGCCGGCGCGCGACACGGCGTTGGGGTTGATGGCGCTTTCAATCACCGGCAGATACTGCAGTTCCAGAGGCACTTTCTGCTTCACGAGTTCTTCCACGAATATGCGGCCGTAATAGTTGTGAAGGGCGAGCATGTCGCTCACAAGGTCGCGGCGTTTGCCCAGATACATGTCTATGAACTTGCCTACAATCTGATTGTAGGGCATCTCGATCTCGGCCGGAAGGCGCGAGAGGAGGTCCTCGTATTCAGTGGCGTTGCCCACGTTTCCGGTGCCGTCGGTGGGAGCTTCCACAGTGAAGTGCTTCAGGTAATAGTTTTCTCGGAGCTGGCGAGTCTTGGTCTCGAAGCTTTCGGGAGCCACCACATTATTGTCGGTGATGGAATGCTTTATGTCGAGGACCGAGGGCCCCGCATGCATGGCGAGTGCAATGCCTGCGGCGAGTATCGTCAGTATTGGTCTTTTCATGTCGATATGCTTCAGTCTTTTCATTGTTCCTTAGAAATTGAGGGCCCACAGCACGCCGAACGCCGGTCTGTTGCCGTTTATATCGGGCAGGATGGTCGGCGCCACGTTAATCGAAAGGTCGGGGCTTACGTCGAAGTGGCTCAGCGAGGCATCCACGTAGGCATCCACTATTGCCAGCGCGTAGACTCCCACCATGGATATGATGCAGAGGTCGCGGTTGCGGCGGAAATAGTCCTTGCGTGATTTCAGCGTTCGTTTGAGCCATTCTTTATTTATGTCCGCCTCGTTGGTGGTCGGCGGGAAAAAGTCCATGTAGCTGTTGGTGTTGGGGTCGTTGTCCATTATGTCGCTGTAGGCGCGGCTGTAGTCGGAGAGCATGTTGTTGTTCCACGACGCTCCATAGCCCAGACCCATGAAACCTCCCACCAGAATGGGGAGCTTCCAGAATCGGCGGTTGTAAATCTGGCCGAGTCCGGGGAAGAGAGCCGACAGCCACACGGCGCGAATGGGGTCGGGGTTGAATTCGCGCGTTTTCCCGGCGGGAACCGCTGCGGGGGCGATTGAGTCGGTGAAAAGCGCGGGCTGTCCGTCGGGGCGTATGGCCAGAGTATCTACGGGGGTGAAAGTCACAGTGTCGCCTGTGAGAGAAAACCGTTCTATGAACTTGCCTACAATCTGATTGTAGGGC
>VSPV01000041.1 GCA_009775605.1 Paramuribaculum sp. | reverse complement strand
AGACTGAAAAGAACCCCAACCTCAAGCGTTAATTAACTGACACAATCCACAGAGAGGCCACGCCGCAATCCCACGGCGCGGCCTCTCTTTTTCAAGCAAAAAGAATAAAAATCCAGAAAAAGCATTTTAAGTGCAATATTCTTGCATATCGAAAGTTACATTATTAATTTTGCCGAACTAAATCTACATTAACCATTAGGAAAGCACAGAGACATGCTAAACAAGACAAATGTCAAAACCCTCGACAAGGTTGTGATCCGATTCTCCGGCGACTCCGGCGACGGCATGCAGCTCGTGGGTAATATTTTCACAAACGTTTCAGCCGGCCTGGGCAACCAGGTTTCCACTTTTCCCGACTATCCCGCCGAAGTGCGCGCCCCGCAGGGCTCGCTGGGCGGCGTGAGCGGATTCCAGGTGAGTGTGGGCAACGAGGTGCACACCCCCGGCGACCGCTGCGACGTGCTCGTGGCCATGAACCCCGCCGCTCTGAAGAAAAACCGCTACAATGTGAAGCGCGGCGGCGTGGTGATAGTGGACATCGACTCATTCAAGGAAGCCGACCTGCGCAAGGCCGAGTTCAAGACCGACGACCCCTTCACGGAACTCGACATGAAAGCCCAGGTGGTCGAGGTGCCCATCACCACCATGACCAAAAGCGCTCTGGCCGAGTCGGGCCTTGACAACAAGAGCATAGTAAAATGCCGCAACTTCATGGCGCTGGGCCTTGTGTGCTGGCTCTTCGACCGTCCGCTGGAAAGCGTTGAGCGCTTCCTCAAGGCCAAATTCGCCAGGAAACCGGCCATTCTGCAGGCCAACACCACGGTGCTCCGCGCCGGATTCGACTACGGCTCCAACATCCACGCCGGAGTATCCACCTACCGCATAGAGACCGAGGCCGCGCGCCCCGGCGTCTACACCGACATCAACGGCAACACCGCCACCGCATGGGGCCTCATAATGGCCTCGGAAAAGAGCGGACGCCCCCTCTTCCTCGGCTCCTACCCCATCACCCCGGCCACCGACATACTCCACGAACTTGCCAAGCGCAAGGATCTCGGCGTGAAAGCCTGCCAGATGGAAGACGAGATAGCCGGCGTGTGCTCGGCCATAGGCGCCTCGTTTGCCGGAAACCTCGCCGTAACCTCCACCTCAGGCCCCGGCCTGGCGCTGAAAAGCGAAGGCATAGGTCTGGCCGTTATGGCCGAACTGCCTCTGGTGGTGATTGACGTGCAGCGCGGAGGCCCCTCCACCGGACTTCCCACCAAAACCGAACAGACCGACCTGATGCAGGCCCTCTACGGCCGAAACGGCGAGTCGCCCCTGCCGGTACTTGCCGCCGCATCACCCACCGACTGCTTCACAATGGCTTTCGAGGCCTGCCGCATAGCCCTGGAGCATATCACCCCGGTGATACTCCTTACGGATGCCTTCATAGGCAACGGCTCATCGGCCTGGCGCATACCCGACGCCGACGAATATCCCGCCATCAGGCCCAACTATCTGCCCAAAGAGCGCATAGAGCAGGGCGGCTGGCGCCCCTACGAGCGCAACCCCGAGACCCTGGCACGCTACTGGGCGATTCCCGGAACCGAGGGTGCCGCTCACCGCATCGGCGGTCTGGAAAAGGACTGCGCCACCGGCGCCATCTCCACCGATCCCGCCAACCATGAGAAGATGGTTGAGCTGCGCCGCGAGAAAGTGGCCCGCATCGCCTCCGACATTCCCCTGCTCGAGACCGTGGGCGCAGACGACGCCGACACGCTTCTGGTGGGCTGGGGAGGCACCTACGGCCATCTCCGCACCGCCGTCGACGAGCTCAACCGGGCCGGACGCAAGGTGGCGCTGGCACATTTCCGCTACATCAACCCGCTCCCCTCCAACACCCGCGAGATACTCCACGGCTACAAGAAGGTGATTGTGGCCGAACTCAACACCGGCATGATGGCCGACTATCTCACCATGCACTTCCCCGAAGTGGAATTCCACCGCATCAACAAGGTGCAGGGACAGCCATTCATGGTGGAGGAAATAGTAAGCCGCGTTAACGAAATCATGGACTCACACAATGCTTAAAGCCATGTCAGAAACCACATTCGAACCCTCAGACTATAAAAGCGACCAGCCCGTGCGCTGGTGCCCCGGCTGCGGCGACCACGCCATACTCAACTCACTCCACAAGGCCATGGCCGCAATGGGCGTGGCTCCCCACCGCACCGCAGTGATATCGGGCATTGGATGCTCCTCGCGTCTGCCCTACTACATGAACACCTACGGCTTCCACACCATCCACGGACGCGCCGCCGCCATAGCCACCGGCTTCAAGGTAGCCAACCCCGAGATGACTGTGTGGCAGATCTCAGGCGACGGCGACGGCCTGGCAATAGGCGGCAACCACTTCATCCATGCCGTGCGCCGCAACATCGACATAAATATCTGCCTGCTCAACAATAAAATCTACGGTCTCACCAAAGGCCAGTATTCTCCCACGAGCGACCGCGGATTCGTGAGCAAATCCTCGCCCTACGGCACCACCGAAGATCCCTTCATACCGGCCGAGCTCGTGTTCGGCGCCCGCGGCAATTTCTTTGCCCGCAGCATTGACGTGGAGCTTGACGTTACCCGCGAATCCATGCTTGCCGCCGCACGCCACAAAGGCACATCCGTTGTGGAAGTGCTCCAGAACTGCGTGATCTACAACAACGGCATCCACAATCCCATCACCGACCGCGAAGTGCGTCCCGACCGCACAATCCATCTGGTTCACGGCGAGAAAATGATATTCGGTAAGAACCGTGACAAGGGTCTGGTGCGCGACGGATTCCTGGTTAAGGCCGTGACCATAGGTCAGGACGGCTACACGATGGACGACGTGCTGGTGCACGACGCCCACACCCCCTCCAACTTCCTCCACCAGCAGCTTGCCATGATGGACGGCAAGGAACTGCCGCTGGCCATAGGCGTGATCCGCGACGTAGAGGCTCCCACCTACAACGACGGCGTTTCCGAACAGGTTGAGCGCGTTCGCGCCGCCAAAGGATTCACCTGCCTGCGCGACATGATAATGGCCGGCGAGACCTGGACAGTAGAATAATACACCCCTCAATAAGTAGTTTTTATAATGTGATTAATTACACGGATAAGATGCCGGGAGGCATTTTATCCGTGGTTTTTTATTGCCGTTATGAAAAAGATGCTTACCTTTGCAGCGGGTAAGTCCTACACGACCAGCTCCCCGGGAACTCCGCCAGGCCTTGACCGGAGCAACGGTACCGGGTTGTAGCGGTGCGATGTAGTCAGCTTACCCTTTTTTTGTACCCTGTTGGAACAGAAAATTATATTTTTTCAATCTTTTTTCATTGGAGTGTTTGAGTGGATTGGGGGTAATTTCGTAATTTTGCAAAACTTCTCTCCATACGGTTTCATTTATCCCAGTGAATTACAACGATGAAAAAAGTTCTACTACTCGGCTCAGGAGCTCTGAAAATAGGCCAGGCCGGCGAATTTGACTACTCCGGTTCCCAGGCGCTGAAGGCCTTGCGCGAAGAAGGCATTGAATCAGTACTGATTAACCCCAACATCGCTACAATCCAGACGTCGGAAGGCGTGGCCGACCGTGTCTATTTCCTCCCCATCACTCCCGAGTTTGTAGAGGAGGTGATAAAGAAAGAGCGCCCCGACGGCATCCTGCTCTCGTTTGGCGGACAGACCGCCCTCAACTGCGGCACAAAGCTCTATCTCGACGGCGTGCTCGAGAAATACGGCGTGAAGGTGCTCGGCACATCGGTCGAGGCCATCATGATTACCGAGGACCGCGACCTCTTTGTAAAGAAACTGAATGAAATCAACGTGAAGACTCCGGTGTCGCAGGCCGTGGAGAATCTCGACGACGCGCTTGCCGTCGCCCATCGCATCGGCTACCCCGTGATGGTGCGCTCGGGCTACGCCCTGGGCGGCCTCGGTTCCGGCATCTGCAACAACGACGAGGAGTTCGTGAAACACTGCGAGAGCGCCCTGGCCTATTCGCGCCAGATTCTCGTGGAGGAATCGCTCAAAGGCTGGAAAGAAATCGAGTTCGAGGTTATACGCGACTCGTCTGACCTCTGCTTCACCGTGGTTCCCATGGAGAACTTCGACCCGCTGGGCATCCACACCGGCGAGAGCATCGTGGTGGCCCCGATAGTCTCGCTCAGCCAGGAGCAGATAAAGATGCTTCAGGACATAGCCACCCGCGTGGTGCGCCACATAGGCATAGTGGGCGAATGCAACATACAGTATGCCTTCAACGCCGAGACCAACGACTACCGCATAATCGAAATCAACGCCCGTCTCAGCCGCTCGTCGGCGCTGGCGTCGAAAGCCTCGGGCTATCCTCTGGCATTCGTGGCCGCGAAACTCGCCCTGGGCTACACGCTGTCGCAGATCGGCGAGCCCGGCACCCCCAACTCGGCAGCAAAGGCTCCCGACGTGGACTACATGATTGTGAAGATACCCCGCTGGGACCTCTCGAAATTCGTGGGCGTGGACCGCGAGATAGGCTCGTCGATGAAATCGGTCGGCGAAATAATGTCGATAGGCAAATCCTTCGAGGAAATCATCCAGAAAGGCCTGCGCATGATAGGCCAGGGAATGCACGGATTCGTGGGCAACAACGATATCCGCTTCGACGACCTTGACCACGCGCTGACACATCCCACCGACACCCGCATCTTCGCCATAGCGCAGGCCCTGCAGGAAGGCTACACGCCCGAGCGCGTTGCCGACCTCACCAAAATCGACATCTGGTTCATAGAGCGTCTGGCCAACATTGTGAACTTCGCCAACAAGCTCCGCGCCCACGGCGGAAGCGTGGAGACCCTCGACCGCGAGACGCTCCTTGAGGCTAAGCGACTGGGATTCTCCGACTTCCAGATTTCGCGACTGGTCGAAAACCCCACCGGCAACATGGAAGCCGACGTGCTCCGCGTGCGCGGCCGCCGCAAGGAGCTCGGCGTTACCCCCTTCGTGCGCCGCATCAACACCGTGGCCTCGGAATATCCCGACCTCACCAACTATCTCTACGTGACCTACGGCGCCACCGAAAATGCCATCCCCTACGACTTCAATTCCCACAACAACATCATAGTGCTCGGCTCCGGCGCCTACCGCATAGGCAGCTCCGTGGAGTTTGACTGGTGCTCGGTCAACGCCGCCACCACCTGCCGCAAGCTCGGCTACAAGGCGGTGATGATCAACTATAATCCCGAGACAGTGTCGACTGACTACGACATGTGCGACCGCCTCTATTTCGACGAGCTCAGCTTTGAGCGCGTGATGGACATAATTGACCTCGAGATGCCGCGCGGCGTGATTGTGAGTGTTGGCGGCCAGATACCCAACAACCTGGCCATGAAGCTCTACCGCCGCCATGTGCCGGTGCTCGGAACATCGCCCGTGTCGATTGACCGCGCCGAAAACCGCCACAAATTCTCGGCCATGCTCGACCAGCTCGGCATCGACCAGCCCCGCTGGAAAGAGCTCACCACCGAGGACGAAATCCATGCCTTCGTGGCCGAGGTGGGCTTCCCGGTGCTCATCCGCCCCAGCTACGTGCTCTCGGGCGCTGCCATGAACGTGTGCTACGACTACGAGCAGATGCACCGCTTCCTGAGCCAGGCCGCCAAAGTGTCAAAGGAATACCCCGTTGTGGTATCGGAATTCCTCCAGAACGCCAAGGAAATAGAATTTGACGCCGTGGCCCGCAACGGCAAAATCGTTGAATATGCCATCTCTGAGCATGTGGAATATGCCGGCGTACACTCCGGCGACGCCACCCTGGTGTTCCCCGCCCAGAAAATCTACATGGCCACCGCACGCCGCATCAAGCGCATCAGCGCCCGCATAGCCGAGGCTCTCAACATCTCCGGCCCCTTCAACATCCAGTATCTGGCCAAGGACAACTACGTGAAGGTAATCGAATGCAACCTGCGCGCATCGCGCTCGTTCCCCTTCGTGAGCAAGGTGCTCAAGAAAAACTTCATCGAGACCGCCACACGCATCATGCTCGGCGAGAAGCCCGAAGTTGAGGACACCTCCACATTCGACATCGACTACATAGGCGTGAAAGCCTCCCAGTTCTCGTTTGCGCGCCTCCACAAGGCCGACCCGGTGCTTGGCGTGGACATGGCCTCCACCGGCGAGGTAGGATGCCTTGGACGCGATTTCGACGAGGCTCTGCTCAACGCCATGATATCCGTAGGCCACCACGTGCCGCAGAAAGCCATTCTGGTAAGCTCCGGCGACGTCCGCGCCAAGGTTGACATGCTCGAAGCCTGCCGTCTGCTCGACTCCAAAGGCTACAAAATCTACGCCACCCCCGGCACCTCGGCCTTCCTCGCCCAGAACGGCGTGAAGTCCACCCAGGTATCGTGGCCCGACGAGAAAGGCGAATCGGTGCTCGACGTTATAGGCAACCACACCGTGGACCTCGTGATCAACATCCCCAAGAACCACACCAAGCGCGAGCTCACCAACGGCTACCGCATACGCCGCTGCGCCATCGACCACAACGTGCCCCTGCTCACCAACGCACGTCTGGCCCTGGCCTATGTGAAAGCCTTCATTTCCCGCCCCGTCGATTCCATCGGCATCACCTCCTGGCAGGAATACTGATAACACTGACCATAAGATTCATCCCATTGGAGCGCCGGAGATTCCGGCGCTCCAATTTTTTTGGGTGGTTTTATACGTCTTATAAGATTTATAAGACGTATAAGTCATATAAAATAGCTGAGTTATCGGATTTTTTGAGTAGCTTTGAGGGCGGGCAGACACCTGCGGTGCCTGCCGGATAATAAACCGGTTATTAAGCTATGTTTATGAGAGCTATTGTTTCTGTGGCGATGGCCGCGCTTGCCAGCGTGGCCGCGTGGATTCCCGCAGAGGCGCGGACAGCCGCGCCCGATGCGTGCACAAGCATAATGGTTGGCCGCAAGGCGTCGGCCGACGGATCAGTGATGACTTCGCACACGTGCGATTCATGGTACCGCACCTGGATACAGCAGGTGCCGGCGGCCGATTATCCGCGCGACACGGTGATGAGCGTGTACCGCGGACGCATGCACACGGAATATCCCGCGAGCATGGACGGTGTGACCAAAGCGGGCGAGATTCCGCAGGCGCGGCACACTTTCGGCTTCCTCGACACGGCCTATCCCTGCCTGAACGAGCGCCAGCTGGCCATGGGCGAGACCACCTACGGCGGCCGCGACACCCTGCGCAACGACAAGGGAATGTTTATGATCGAGGAGCTCCAGCGCGTGGCCTTGCAGCGTTGCACCACCGCCCGCGAGGCGATAAAGCTCATGGGACGACTGATAAAGGAATACGGCTACGGCGACTCGGGCGAATGCCTCACCATAGCCGACCCGAAGGAAGTGTGGATTTTCGAAGTGCAGGGCCAGGGGCCCGACTCGATAGGCGGAGTGTGGGCCGCGCAGCGCATCCCCGACGACCACATAGCCGTATCGGCCAATATAAGCCGCATAGGACGCATCAACACCGCCGACACGACAAATTACCTTGCCTCGGCCAACGTGAAGAAAATAGCCCTGGATCTGGGCCTCTGGGACGGCAAGGAGGAATTCTCGTTCTGGAAAGCCTACAGCGGCGGCAATTATTTCAACCAGCCCAAAAACTACAGCGTGCGCGAGCTCTACATAATGCAGCAGCTTGCCCCAGAGGCGGGATTCACCGATTCGATAACGGAGCTGCCCGTGAGCGTCAGGCCCTCGAAGAAAGTGAGCGTGGCCGATGTGGCACGTCTGCTGGGATCGTACTACGAAGGCTCTCCCCTCAACCTCAGCGGCCGTCTGAAAGTGAAAAACAAGGCCAAAAAGCCCGACTCGGCCGCCGACGTGCCAGACTCCATAGTGAGCCCGCGCGCCAACCCCTGGATGCGCCCCGACGAGATAGCTCTCTACGAGGCGCTGGGCGACTCGGCCATGCACAATATCCGCACCGTGAGCGTGTCGTGGTGTGCCTACTCAACCATCATCCAGTGCCGCTCGTGGCTTCCCGACGCCGTGGGAGGCGTGGCGTGGATAGCTCTCGACAACCCCGGCCAGTCGCCGCGGTTCCCCATATTCGCCGGCAACACATCGCTGCCCGACATGCTGGGCGTGTGCGGACAGCACCGCCACCGCCCGGATGCCGCGCTGTGGCATTTCCGCGAACCCAACCGCCTGGCGACAGTGCGCTGGGGCAACAGCCGCAAGCTTCTCGAACCCACCCGCGACTATTTCCTTGACAAAGGCGCGCGCGAACTCCCCATGGTGGAGAAAAGCTACACCGAAATGGTGAAGAGCGGCAAGACCGACGAGGCTGCCGCCATGCTCGACGGCTACACGCGCGACTTCTTCGGCGCCACCGTTCTGGCATGGGACCAGCTGGCCGGCGCCCTGTGGCGCGCCAACGCCAACGGCTTCTGATTTTCGGGGCCGGAGTTCCGGCTTATTGAAAATTAGTGCGTATATTTGCATTTCACCAAACCTCTATACCATGTATTTATTAGGATACGACATCGGAAGCTCTTCCGTAAAAGCTTCGATTGTCGACGTCAACACAGGCAATATCGAAGCCTCGGCATTCTTCCCCGGCTCCGAGGCCCCGATTATCTCCCACAAGGCCGGATGGGCCGAACAGGACCCTCAGAGCTGGTGGGATTATCTGCGACAGGCCACCGCGGCAGTCCTTGACAAAAGCCGCCTCGACCCGGCCGACATAAAAGCCATAGGCATCAGCTATCAGATGCACGGTCTTGTGGCTGTGGACCGCGACCGGCAGCCGCTTCGCCCGGCCATAATCTGGTGTGACTCCCGCGGCGTGCCCTACGGCGAGAAAGCTTTCAGCGATTTGGGTGCCGAAAAGTGTCTGAGCCACCTGCTCAACTCTCCCGGCAACTTCACGGCCTCCAAACTGCGCTGGGTAAAGGAAAACGAGCCCGAACTGTTTGAGCGCATCTACAAGATAATGCTTCCCGGCGACTATATAGCCATGCGTCTCACCGACCGCATAGCCACCACGGTCACCGGATTGTCGGAGTGCATGCTCTGGGACTTCGCCACCGACTCTCCCGCCGCATTCCTCATGGATTACTTCGGATTCCCCGAAAGCATTATTCCGGAAATAGTGCCCACATTCGGCGACCAGGGCCACCTGACCGCCGCGGCTGCCGCCGAACTCGGCCTGAAAGAAGGCACCCCGGTCACCTACCGAGCCGGCGACCAGCCCAACAACGCGCTTTCGCTCAACGTGTTCGAGCCGGGAGAGATAGCCTCCACCGCCGGCACATCGGGCGTGGTCTACGGCATAAACGGCGAAGTGAGCTACGATCCGCTATCGCGCGTGAACACCTTCGCCCATGTGAACCACCGCAGCGGCCACACACGTCTGGGCATAATGAACTGCATAAACGGCACCGGAATACTCAACTCGTGGATACGCCGCAACGTGGCTCCCGAAAGCATGGGCTACGCCGAGCTGAACGAGCTTGCCTCCCGCGCGCCAGTGGGCGCCGCAGGGGTGAGCATCCTGCCCTTCGGCAACGGCGCCGAGCGTGTGCTCTGCAACCGCGAGACGGGCTGTTCAATCCACGGCCTCAACTTCCTCACGCACGGACGCGAGCATCTGGCGCGCGCCGCCCAGGAAGGCATAGTGTTCGCTTTCCAGGCCGGTATAGACATCATGAAGGATATGGGCATGGAAGTGCGTAAAATCCATGCAGGCCACGCCAACATGTTCCTGAGCCCGCTCTTCCGCCACACGCTCGCCAATGTGAGCGGCGCCGTGATAGAGCTGTATGATACCGACGGAGCTGCAGGAGCCGCCCGCGGAGCCGGAATCGGCGCCGGAATCTACGCCTCGCCCTCCGAGGCTTTCGCCACGCTCCATGTAATCGAGCGCACCGAGCCCGACGCAGCGCTGACCGCCGCCACCGCCGAGGCCTACGCCCTTTGGCAGCGACGCCTCAAGGCCGAGCTCTCCGCCCTCTGACGCATGGAATGGCGTGGATACCGTTTCTCTATTTAATTCAACAACAAATCTATAATCATAAAAACTTATTCCACAATGGCTACAAAAGAATACTTCCCCGGTATAGGGAAAATCAAATTTGAAGGCAAAGACTCGAAGAATCCTCTTGCCTACCGTTATTACGACGCTGAGAAAGTAGTGCTCGGCAAGAAAATGAAAGACTGGTTCAAGTTCGCGATGGCATGGTGGCACACACTCTGCGCCGAGGGCGGCGACCAGTTCGGCGGCGGCACGAAGAAGTTCCCCTGGAACACCGCCACCGACCCCGTGCAGGCAGCCAAGGACAAAGCCGACGCAGGCTTCGAGATCATGCAGAAACTCGGCGTTGAGTATTTCTGCTTCCACGACGTAGACCTTGTGAGCGAGGCCGCCACCATCGAGGAATACGAGGCCAACATGAAGGAAATCGTGGCCTACCTAAAGCAGAAGATGGCCGAGACCCGCATCAAGAACATCTGTGGCACAGCCAACGTGTTCGGCCACGCACGCTACATGAACGGCGCCGCCACCAACCCCGACTTCGACGTAGTGGCCCGCGCCGCAGTGCAGATTAAGAACGCCATCGACGCCACAATAGAGCTGGGCGGCACCAACTATGTGTTCTGGGGCGGCCGCGAGGGCTACATGAGCATCCTCAACACCAACCAGAAGCGCGAGAAGGAACACCTGGCGATGATGCTGACCCTGGCACGCGACTATGCCCGCGCAAAAGGCTTCAAGGGCACGTTCCTCGTTGAGCCGAAGCCCATGGAACCCACCAAGCACCAGTATGACGTGGACAGCGAGACCGTGATAGGCTTCCTGCGCGCCCACGGACTCGACAAGGACTTCAAACTCAACATCGAGGTGAACCACGCCACCCTCGCAGGCCACACCTTCGAGCACGAGCTTGCAGTGGCCGTTGACAACGGCATGCTCGGCAGCATCGACGCCAACCGCGGCGACTACCAGAACGGCTGGGACACCGACCAGTTCCCCATCGACAACTACGACCTCACACTGGCCATGATGCAGATCATACGCAACGGCGGCCTGGGCAACGGCGGCACCAACTTCGACGCCAAGACACGCCGCAACTCCACCGATCTGGAAGACATTTTCATAGCCCACATTTCGGCAATGGACGCCATGGCACGCGCTTTTGAATCGGCCGCCGCCATCCTCACCGAAAGCCCCCTGCCCGGCATGCTCAAGGACCGCTACGCATCCTTCGACGCAGGCAAAGGCGCCGACTTCGAAAACGGCCGCATGACTCTGGAAGAAGTGGTGGACTACGCCAAGGCAAAAGGCGAACCCGCCCAGACATCGGGAAAACAGGAGCTTTACGAAGCTATCGTGAACATGTATGTCTGATTCCGTCCCGTCCATGGAAAATCAGCAGAAAGGCTCTAAAGCCTATCTATTCTCGATAGTGGCCGTGGCCGTGCTGGGCGGACTCCTGTTCGGCTACGACACTGCCGTGATTTCCGGCGCCGAGAAAGGCCTTCAGGCCTTCTTCCTCGGGGCGAAGGATTTCGTGTACACCGACGTGATCCACGGCCTCACCTCGTCGAGCGCCCTCATAGGCTGCATCATCGGCAGCGCCATCTCGGGCTACTTTGCCGCACGTCTGGGACGCCGCCCCACGCTCATTATTTCGGGCGTGTTCTTCTTCCTGTCGGCTCTCGGCAGCTACTATCCGGAATTCTTCTTCTTTGACTACGGCAAGCCCACGCTCAGCCTTCTGGTGGCCTTCAACATCTACCGTATAATAGGCGGCGTGGGAGTGGGACTGGCTTCGGCCATCTGCCCCATGTATATCGCCGAGGTTGCCCCTTCGGGAATCCGCGGCACGCTCGTTTCATGGAACCAGTTCGCCATCATTTTCGGTCAGCTGGTGGTGTACTTCGTCAACTTCCTCATACTCGGCGAGCACACCAACCCTATAATCGAGCGCATAGGCGAGACTCTCTATCAGGTCAACCCGCAGTCCGATCCCTGGACCATCCAGACCGGCTGGCGCTATATGTTCGGCAGTGAGGCCTACGTGGCTCTGCTGTTCACCGTGCTGGTGTGCTTCGTGCCTGAATCGCCCCGCTACCTGGCCCTCACAGGCCGCGACAGCAAGGCTCTGGCCGTGCTCACCCGCATCAACGGCTCGAAAGCCGCCGAGATTCTGCGCGAGATAAAATCCACCGTGGAGGTGAAGTCGGAGAAGCTTTTCTCCTTCGGTTTCACGGTGATTTTCGTGGGCGTGATGCTCTCAGTGTTCCAGCAGCTTGTGGGCATAAACGCAGTGCTCTACTACGCTCCGCGCATATTCGACTCCATGGGCATGGGCAATCCCATGATGCAGACCGTGATAATGGGCGTGGTAAACATCGCCTTCACGCTCGTGGCAGTGTTCACTGTGGAGAAGCTCGGCCGCAAGCCACTGCTCATCACCGGCTCCCTGGGAATGGGCGTAGGAGCGATAGGAGTAGCTCTCAGCAACCTCGTGACTATGCCTCCGATGGTTCCGGTGATTTTCATCATGATTTATTCAGCCTCGTTCATGTTCTCGTGGGGCCCGATATGCTGGGTGCTAATCTCTGAGATTTTCCCCAACACCATCCGCTCATCGGCCGTGGCTGTTGCGGTTGCATTCCAGTGGATATTCAACTTCATCGTGTCAAGCTCATTCGTGCCCCTCTACAACATGCGGGCCGGCTCGATGGGCGATAACTTCGGGCATGTGTTTGTCTACGCCATGTACGGCGCATTCTGCGTGATTGCCGCATGGTTCGTCTACCGCATGGTGCCCGAGACCAAGGGCCGTACCCTCGAGGAGATGACCCGCCTCTGGCGCGACCGCTCCAGCAAAACCGCGAAATAAAGGAATCATCCCTTCCCAATAAAAACAGCCGCCTGCGCCGGGACTTCCGGACGCAGGCGGCTGTTTATTTATATTATTGACTATCAACATCTTCGAGGATTATAGACTCTACCGACATTACGGACTTTACGGATATTACGGACGAGGCGGAACTCTGAGAGCTTTCAGTGCAATCGCCTGCTCCGGCAAAGTCGGTAGTGTCTGCAAGGTCCGTAAAGTCGGTATCGTCTGTAAAGTCAGTCGGCAGCTTCCTCGGGATTGAGGGCGCAGTGGACTATGGAGGCTTTGGCGGGGCCTATCACGGAGGCTATCTCGTCGAGGTCGGCCTCGCGGATGCGCTTCACGCTTTTGAAGTGGCGCAGAAGTGCCGTGCGGGTCACTTCGCCGATACCCTTGATCGAGTCGAGAGCCGACACCGTCTGCCCCTTGCTGCGGCGGTTGCGGTGATGCGTTATGCCGAAGCGGTGGGCCTCGTCGCGCATGTGCTGCACCACGCGCAGAGTCTCGCTGTTCTTGTCGATATACAGCGGAATGCTGTCGCCGGGGAAATAGATTTCCTCAAGGCGTTTCGCGATTCCGGCAACTGCTATCACGCCGCGCAGACCCATTGCCTCCAGAGCCTCCACAGCGGCCGAAAGCTGCCCTTTGCCGCCGTCTACCACCACGAGCTGGGGTAAGTCATGCCCTTCGGTCTGAAGGCGCGTGTAGCGGCGCGTAAGCACCTCTTTCATGGAGGCGAAATCGTCGGGGCCCTCCACCGTCTTGATGTTGAAATGGCGGTATTCTTTCTTGGAGGGTTTGCCGTCGCGGAACACCACGCAGGATGCCACTGGATTCGTGCCCTGGATGTTTGAATTGTCGAAACATTCTATGTGGTGAGGCAGCACGTTCAGGTGGAAATCGGCCTTCATCCGCTCAAGCAGACGCGTGGCGCGCTGCTCCGGATCATGGTGTTCCATGTGTTTGAGCATATCGATCTTGTACTGCCTGGCATTGCGCTCGCTCACCTCGAGAAGCTTTGCCCTGTCGCCGCGCTGAGGCACGGTAAACGTGACGCCTTCCATCTCCACGTCGGGCACCTGCGCCACCACCACCTCGCGGTATTTCACGCCGAGATCCTCCTGAATCTGGGCCATGGCGTAGCCCAGAAGCTGGGGCACTTCCTCGTCGAGGCGGCGCTTGTATTCCAGCGTGGCGCTGCGCACCACGGCTCCGTTGCGCACATGCATGTAATTTATGAACACGTCAGCCCCGCCGTCGTCGTCCACGCCGAACACATCGAGGTCGTCGATGGTCTGGCTCACGATCACGCTCTTGGCCGTGTAGCGCTCTATAAGCTGCAGCTTGAGCTTGGCCACGTGGGCCTGCTCGAACTTGAGCTGCTCGGCAAACGACGTCATTTCGGCCGTGAGATGGCGCTGGAGTTTCGTCAGGTCGCCGCGGAGAATCTGCCGGATCTCGTCGATCTGCGCGGCATATTCCTCGGCGCTCACCTTGCCCACGCACGGCCCGGAGCACCGCTTGATATGATAGTCGAGGCAGAGTCTCCCCTTCCCTTTCTCGATGTATTCAGGCGTGATTATCATGCGGCACGTGCGCAGCTGATACAGCTCGTGGATAAGATTGAGAACCATCCGCGCCGCAGTGGTGTCGGTGTACGGGCCGTAGTATTTCGAACCGTCCCTTACGCGGGTGCGCGTCATGAACACGCGCGGGAACGGCTCGTTCGTCACCACGATGAAGGGATAGGATTTGTCGTCCTTGAGCAGCACGTTGTAGCGCGGCTGATACTCCTTGATCATCGAATTCTCGAGATTGAGGGCATCCTGCTCGGTGGGGACCACAATGTATTTCATATCCGCGATGGCCTGCACGAGCAGATTGGTGCGCGTGGAGGAATGCGTGCGGTTGAAGTAGGACGACACGCGCCGCTTGAGGTTCTTTGCCTTGCCAACGTATATCACCGTACCGCGGTTGTCGTAGTACATGTAGACTCCCGGAGTGGTGGGAAGAAACGATATCTTCTCGCGGAGTTCGTCGGATTTCTTATGTCTGGGCACTGCTTTTTTCTTTGATAAACACACAGGCGGAAGAAGAGGTTTTCTCCCGCCTGGCAAGGAATATTTTTAAGGGCTTTCTCAGAGTTTGAGGAGCGATGTCACCTCCACCCCTTCCGGGAGATTGGCACGGCCGTTGAGGGCATCAATCTCGATTAGGAAGTTGACATAGATTTTGCGGGGGTTCATGCTCTTGACAAGTTCGTAGACCGCGGCCATGGTGCCGCCGGTGGCGAGCACGTCGTCGTGAATCAGCACCACGTCATCGGTAGTGATGGCGTCGCGGTGGATTTCGATGGTGTCCTTGCCGTATTCCTTGTCATACGACACACTCACTGTGTCGGCAGGAAGCTTGCCGGGTTTGCGCGCGGGCACGAATCCTGCGCCAAGCTCAAACGCCACAATCGAACCGGCTATGAAGCCGCGGCTCTCTATGCCCACGACTTTGGTTATACCCTTGTCGCGATAGAGCTGCGAGAGGTCCCTGCCTATGATGTGGAGCGCGCGCGGATCTTTGAACGCTGTGGTCAGGTCCCAGAACAGGATTCCCTTCTGGGGAAAATCGGGAACCTCACGGATTTTTGATTTAAGATAGTTCATTACAGTATTTATAAGAATTTGATATTTTAAAGCTTAACTATGTTCCACGTGAAACAATCGGATATTTCCACGTCCCTACTATCGGCCGAGCAGGAGAAGGAGAATATTGATATCGCTAGGAGAGATACCCGGGATGCGCGATGCCTGAGCGATGGTAGTCGGGGCAATCCGCTGCAGCTTCTGCCGGGCCTCGGTGGAAAGGCTCTTGATCGAGGAGTAATCGAAATCGGCACGAAGCTTCACATCCTCGAGACGTCTGATTTTTTCAGCCACCACTTTCTCGCGGTCGATATACCCGCTATATTTCATGAGAATCTCGGCGGCCTCAAGAATCTCCTGTCGGCGCTCAGTCTCGATATTCTTCTCCACATAGTCGGAAAGGGCCGGAATGTGCTCAATAAGGTCGGCAAGCGTAAGTTGCGGACGAAGCACGAGGTCCATAAGTTTCACACCCTGCTTCAGCGGCGATGACTCCCTGGCCTCAAGAAGCGGATTGATTTTCGAAGCGCTCACGGAATAATTCCGGCAGAATTCCATCAGACCGTCGCGCTGCGCGCGCTTCGACTCCATCAGGCGATAACGCTCTTCATCCACCAGACCTATTTCATGGCCACGGGGAGTGAGACGCATGTCGGCATCATCCTGGCGAAGAAGAATGCGGTATTCGGCGCGGGAGGTAAACATACGGTACGGTTCGTCCACGCCTTTGGTCACAAGATCGTCGATAAGCACACCGATGTATGCCTCGTCGCGCCCCAGGGTAAACTCAGGCAGACCCTTCCATTTGCGGTGGGCGTTGATTCCCGCAACAAGCCCCTGCCCTGCCGCTTCCTCATAGCCGGTGGTTCCGTTGACCTGTCCGGCGAAGAAAAGGCCCTCCACGAGTTTTGTCTCGAGTGTATGACGGAGCTGGGTGGGATCGAAGAAATCATATTCTATGGCATAGCCCGGACGGTAGATGCGCACATCCCGGAGCGCGGGAATCGTGGCGAGCGCACCCACCTGCACATCGAGCGGGAGCGACGAGGAGAATCCGTTGAGATAATATTCCTGGGTTGTCTCCCCTTCCGGCTCCAGGAAAAGCTGATGCTCGTTCTTGTCGGCAAACGTTACGATCTTCGTCTCGATGCTCGGGCAGTAACGCGGCCCGATGCTCTGGATCTGTCCGTTGAACAGAGGCGAGCGGTCAAGCCCTCCGCGGAGCACTTCGTGAGTGGCCGGATTGGTATAGGTGATATAGCACGGGCGCTGCCGCAGCGTGCGCTGAACCGTGGGAAGGAACGAGAAGTGATGGTAATCGTCGTCACCGTCCTGCCGCACGGTCTGCGAGAAATCAACAGTGCGGCCGTCGATACGCACCGGAGTGCCGGTCTTCATCCTGTCAGTAGCAAATCCAAGACTCTTCAGCTGTTCGGTCAGTCCGTAGGCGGCCGGCTCCGAAACACGTCCGCCCGGCGTCTTCACCTCGCCCACATGCATCAGTCCGTTGAGGAATGTGCCGGCAGTCAGAACCACCGATTTGGCCTTGAATTCGACGCCGAGGGCTGTCTTCACTCCGCTCACGGCGCCGTTGCCGTCAGTCGTAATCGAAGTAACCGAATCTTGCCACATGTACAGGTTGGGCGTGTTCTCGAGGCTTTCGCGCCAGTTGAGCGAGAACTTCACGCGGTCGGCCTGCGCGCGCGGGCTCCACATGGCCGGCCCCTTCGACCTGTTCAGCATCCTGAACTGGATCGAACTGATATCGGTGATAATGCCCATCATGCCGCCGAGAGCATCTATCTCCCTGACAATCTGACCTTTGGCAATTCCGCCCACGGCAGGATTACAGCTCATCTGAGCTATCTTGTTCATATCATGGGTGATAAGAAGCGTATTACTTCCGAGACGTGCGGCAGCCGATGCGGCCTCGCATCCGGCATGGCCCGCACCAATCACAATTACATCGTAATCAAATACCATAGACTTTTCAGTTATGCATTTAACAGAGCCAGAGCCTCATTCTCGGCACGCTCCATTATCTCGCGCTCCCCGGGCCCTTTGTCGTTGATGCCGCAGAGATGAAGAAGGCCGTGCACAATCACGCGGTGAAGTTCATCCTCATAGGTCGAACCCACCACCTCAGCATTCGACGCAACTGTGTCGAGCGAAATATACATGTCGCCTGACACCCTGCGCGGCGAGCTGTAATCAAACGTGATTATATCGGTGAAATAATCATGTCCGAGAAACTGACGGTTCACTTCGATAATGCGTGGGTCGTCGCAGAAAATATAATTGAGGGGGCCGAGCTCGCGACCATGAAGAGCGGCAACCTGTCCGAGCCATGAGGCAAGAGCGTCGCCGTCAATATCGGGCATGGAGGCAGCGCCCTCCACGTTCCATGTAACAGTTTTCTTCATTTGCAAGAGTATTACCCACAAAATTAGCAAAAAAGTTTCATAACTGCCCCGCAACAACGCGCTTGACGCCTGACGATAAAACCAAAGCAAAACCACAAAATTTTCAGCACAAATATGGCGAATACTCATTGCAAGCCCTATATCTTTGATTACATGCAAATTACGCACCAACAAACTTCCTTGAGAATCAAAAATTCAAAAGTCGCCCCGATTCCTCTCCGAAATATCCGCACCTCAAGGGAGAAATTTACTCAC
>VSPV01000040.1 GCA_009775605.1 Paramuribaculum sp. | reverse complement strand
TACTAACTTTTTCATTTTCTTTTTGATTAAATAATAAAACAATTTTTATAGCTTCAAAAACGTCACAAAGGTAATACAAAAAGTTTATTCACCAAACAAAATTTTGTAGTTTTTTTATTGTAGGCCGTTCTTTAGCAAAAAAAATCTAAAAGTTGTAATTGATAATATCTGTTTTTTAACTATTAGGGGCGGAAAATTGAGTTTTCCGGGCTGAATTCGGTGCCGGACCGTCTGCGCCTCAATATGCCGGTCTGCTGAAAGATTGCTTCTGAAGTGCTATCCGGTTGGCAAGAACCACTGCTTTGCTGATATGGTCGCATATATGGTCCTCGCCCACCAGTTTCTCCACGTGAGCCGAAGAGAGGACACGGTGCACGTTTTCGTTTACTCCCGAAAGCACAACGTGGATTCCTTCAGCCTGCGACGAGTTTATAAGTGTCTCGAGATTGTGTACGCCGGTAGCGTCGATAAACGGCACTTTGCGCATGCGGATAATGCGCACAATCGGTTTCCGGGCCATGGAGTTGCGCATGAGCTCGTCGAATTTGGTGGCCACTCCGAAGAAGAACGGGCCGTCGATTTCGTAGATTTCCACTCCCTGAGCCACGTCGAGCACTTCGTGGGTGGTTGCTTCGGTTCCCTCTGCCACATCAAGCTGCTCGGAGTATACGCGTATCTGGGTGTTTTCCATCACGCGGCGCAGGAACAGTATCACGGCCAGAAGCAGTCCGATTTCTATTGCTATGGTGAGGTCGAATACTACTGTGAGCAGGAATGTGACGGCAAGTACTGAGATGTCGCTCTTGGGGTTCTTGAATATAGCCCTCACGGTGCGCCATCCGCTCATGTTGTAGCTAACCATGATAAGAACGGCAGCCAGACACGCCATAGGCACAAGGTTGATCAGCGGCATCGCGAAAAGGAATATGAGCAGAAGCACCACGGCATGGATCACGCCGGCCACCGGAGTGCGTCCGCCGTTGGTGATGTTGGTCATCGTACGGGCTATTGCGCCGGTCACCGGAATGCCGCCGAAGAAAGGCACCACGGCATTGGCTATGCCCTGGCCTATGAGTTCGGTGTTGGTATTGGTGCGTGAGCCTGTGATACCGTCGGCAACCGTAGCCGAGAGCAGCGATTCGATAGCTCCGAGTATGGCGATGGTGAATGCCGGCTGAAGCAGTCGGTTGATTGTGTCCATGTTGAGCTCGAAACCGTGGGGCTGCGGAATGTCGGTCGACATGGAGCCGAAGCGGTCGCCGATTGTGTCAACGTGGAATCCGGGCATCAGCCTGCTCAGCAGCCATGCGGCGAACGTCATCACAATTATGGAGACGAGCGCTCCGGGAATGCGCTTGGAAATTTTCGGCATCAATATTATAATAAGGAGAGAAATCACGCCTACGGCAGTTGTCTGCCAGTCGATGGCTGAGAAGTTGCGGAAATATGCACCCCATTTAGGAATGAATGCAGCCGGAAGGTCTTTCAGGCCGAGACCCAGAAAGTCATTTATCTGGGTGGAGAAAATGGTGAGCGCGATACCTGCAGTGAATCCGACCACGATAGGGTAGGGAATGAATTTGATTACCGTTCCCATCCTGAATACTCCCATGAATATCAGTATCAGACCGGCCATGAATGTGGCTATGGCGAGGCCTTCGAGCCCGAACTGGGCTATGATGCCGTAGACAATCACAATGAACGCACCTGTGGGGCCGCCGATCTGTACCGAGCAGCCACCCATTGCCGAAACCAGAAAGCCGCCGATAATGGCGGTGATGAGGCCTATGGACGGACTTACGCCGCTGGCAATACCGAATGCTATGGCAAGCGGAAGCGCCACTATGCCCACTACTATGCCGGCCGTGAGGTCGGCTTTGAATTTGCTCAATGAATAATGGCGGAGAGCCGAAATCATCTTCGGCTTAAAATCCACCGGTCCTGTAAAAGTCATTTTTCCCTATATTATTCAAGCGTTGTTATGATGCTTATCTCACTGACGGAGCCGCGCCATCAGCGCACCCTCCGCAATTGAAGCCGCAAAGTTAGTGAAAATAACTTAATATCCGCAAAAAAACATTCCACCCCTCCCGGATTTTTCTGGGGAAGCAGATGTGGTGAAAACTGTTCAGGAAGGGTTATGTATTAGTACATCAGAAGGGTTTGCGGTATTTTTCGGGGGAGGAGTCTTCGAGGATGGAGAGGTAGGAGGCGTAGCGGGAGGCGGAGATGCGGTGGTCGTCGACGGCGCGGCGCACGGCGCAGCCGGGTTCGTGGGTGTGTGTGCAGTCGCCGTAGCGGCAGGAGGCCGACTGGCGGAATATTTCGGGGAAGAAGTGTCCCACTTCATGAGGGTCGTAGTCGATAGTGCCGAAGCCTTTTACTCCCGGGGTGTCTATGATGTAACCGCCATCCTGGCCTGGGAGGGGATACATCTCAGAGAATGTGGTGGTGTGCATGCCGGTGTCGTGCATGGCCGAAATGGCTGCGGTGCGTAGGTCGAGGCCCGGAATGAGGGCATTGATTAGCGTTGATTTTCCTACACCGGAGTTGCCGGAAAGAAGCGTTATTTTCCCGGCGAGGCGTTCACGCAGTATATCGATTCCTTCTCCTGTCTCAGCTGATACGGGGACTACCGGGTACCCTATCGAGCGATAAAGGTAGCAGACACCTTCGAGGAGTTCCTGCGCCTCCGGATCGCCTTGGAGCAGGTCGATTTTGTTGATTACGAGAGTAGCGGGAATCCGGTAGGCTTCGGCTGTGGAGAGGAAACGGTCAATGAAGGTGGTGGAGGTGAGGGGATGGGCGAGGGTGGCAATCAGAAATACCTGGTCGAGATTTGCCGCGATTATATGGGCTTCTTTCGAGAGGTTCGACGCACGGCGTATTATGTAGTTGCGCCGGGGGGCTATCTCGGTGATGTAGGCGGTGTTGTCGGTCTGCATGTTGAACACGACTCTGTCGCCTACGGCCACCGGATTGGTGGTGCGGATGCCTTTCAGCCTGAATTTTCCTTTGATTTTGCACTCAACCGGCGAACCTCCTCCGTCGGGCTCCACCAGATAGGCGCTACCTGTATTGCGAATTACCGTTCCCTCCATTCTTATTGTTTTTTCATGGAATTCTTTATTGAAAAACCAAGCCCGGCGCAAAGTGTGCCGGGCTTGATTAAGTAATTTTTTGAAGGCGGGCGTCGGCATTATAAATGTCGGTACGCCCCAAAAATTGAGCTATTACTTAACTAATGCAACAAGAACTTCTTTGTCGTCGCCGCTTTCCTCAAAAGAGACTTTGTTTTCGCGGGCAAGCCAGCCGAGAGCTGCATAAAGTTCTTTGTCTTTCAGTTTTGTCATTTTTTTAATCTGCTTGGAGCCTAAAACATCGGCTTCATTAAGGGCGGCCCAGACGAGTCCGGCCCAGCTTCCAATAGTGTCAGTATTCATTTTGTCAGTACTATTTATTGTGAGACAATTTGTTAGATTATGTATTTGAATATATCAAAAAGCATTTTACGCAACAAATTTAATAAAATTCTATGAATATTCTCATATTTATTAACAAAAAAATGCTATAGAGAGTTTTTAATCAGTCATTAAACTTGATGCCGGGGAGTATTCAGGGTTTGATTTCAAAGGTTGTCAACACAAAACCATGGTCTGACGGATAGGGGAACGTGGCGCCTCGGAACGAGAAGGGTTGCCACAGTTTGCCGTCGTAGCACTGGGATTCCACTGCTTTTATTGTTTTGCCGGTGTAATATATGAAGTCTATTCGGTCTGAGCGGTCGGGAGTTTCAAGAGAGTCGGCCTCGGTGAGCCAGGTTGTGCCTATGTTTTTGGCCGGGTCCGGATTGATTTCCCTGAAGCTGTCGGAGAAACCGGCCTGGTACATCATGCGTGATACGGGCCAGTTCACAACGGCGCCTCCATGCTTGTACATGTTTTTGGTCGAGTCAGTCCAGTCAAGATGTGAATGGCTGTTGAAGTCGCCGCCCATAATCAGGGGTATGCTGTCGGACTGTGCGATCAGCGGACGAAGAACCGTCAGTATAGCACGTGTCTCCTCGTCGCGAGTGCCGGAATTCTCCCACGCTATAATCTCTTCTTCGCTGAAGTCCACGGGAGCGAGGCGCGCGTCGGGCAGGTAATGTATCCATGTGTCGAAAAGTCTTACCGGCGTGCCGTCCATATCTATTTCCACACCTCCGAAATTGAAGGTAGAGATGCTGTCGGGGAAAGTGTAGGTTTTTACAATGGGGTAGCGGCTGTAGATGCTCAGATTGTCGGAAATCAGTCTGTGGTAGAATCCCAGGGAGTCGGCCACCTGTGCTGACGAGCCGTAGGTCTCGACCATGAGAATCACGTCGGCTCCGCTTTTGCGCAGAATCCCTATGGTAGACTCACATGCCTCCGGACCGTAGGTTTTCAGATGGCCTGCGTGCCAGATATTCCATTCGAGAACTGTAAGCCGCTTGGAGCTGTCGGATGATTCATGAGTGTTGCCGCATGATGCCAGTGATGCTGCGGCCGCAATAGTGATGAATAAGTTGAAAACGGTTTTCATTTTCGGTTTTGGTTATGGTGAAATATGTTTGATGTCTCGGTTTCCGAGCCTGAGGCGGGATATGGATTAATCCTTTCAGAGAGCGAGAACGGCTTTGACTCTTTCGGGATTCGCGCCGTTGCGGATGGCTTCTTCAGCGTCCTTCAGGGAATCCTCGCGGCGGTAGCGTTTCTTGTTGAGAAGGGCGCGGGTCAGGAGGAAGTCGGGGTTCGAGGAGTCGCGTGAAAGGGCTTCGGCAATGTCGGAAGCGGCACCGTTAAGGTCGTCGGTCATCACGCGGCATGCGGCTCTGGCTCCGTAGGCGGCAGCGTCGGGATAGTGGTTTATGAGGTCGTTGAGCAGAGGGATGGCTTCGTCGAAGCGGCTCATGGCCCGCAGGCACGCCGATTTAGCCTCGAGGGCCATGCGGGAGCGCGGGGAGCGCCACATAAGGGTGTCGGCATCGGCGTCGGCGCTGAGCACTTCGCCGGTATGGATCAGGAGCATGGCGCGGTAAAAGCGCGGTTCCATACGCGAGGTGTCGCGGCGCAGGGCAGCGCTGAAATCGGCTATGGCCGAATCAAAGCGTCCGAGTGCGGTGAGAACCTTGCCGCGGTTCATGAGTATGGTTGCCGAGCCGGGCGCCTGCGCAAGGGCGCTGCTTAGGGTGGTATACGCCAGAGAGTCGCGGCCGGCATAATGCTGGACCATACCCAGATTGGACAGCAGCAACACGTTTGCCGGAGAGGCCGGCCGCGCTGAAAGAGCCTGGTGCAGCATCAGGGCGGCATCGTCATATCGGCCGGCGGCGGTTGCGGTCTGTGCGCTGTCTATCAGATTGAGGTATGCATGGTCGTCAGTAGCCGGATTCTGTGCCCGTAGCGGAGATGAGATGCCGAGGCAGAGGATGGCGCTGATAATGACTGAAAGTCGTAATAACATCTTATGGTATTTGATTACAAACTTAATAATTAGTGAATAATGAACCAAGAGGGGAATGATTTGTTATAGAATTGTAACATCAATTAAGAAATTACTGCGATGAAACGGAACACTTTAACATCCCTTGCACTTCTGGTGATTGTGGCGCTGATGGGAGCGTGCGGCAACAATGCCTGGGACGAGCTTCCGAGCGATGTTGCCAACTTCGTTAACATGTATTTCAACGGCGAGGTGCAGAGCTATACCGAAACCGACACAGGTTCGGTGGTTAAACTGCGCAACAGCGCCACTCTGACGTTCGACAGCAATGGCCAGTGGACGGGCGTTGACGGCAACGGTGTGCCCCTTCCGCAGCAGTTCCTTTTCGACCGTCTGCCCGCGCCTCTTTACCGCTATATTGAATCTGTGGAGCAGACGCTTGATGTTATGAAAGTGCAGCGTACCACCGAAGGATACCGCGTGTGGTTTGCCGATTCGGCCATTAATTATGACAACGTTACCGAGACAATTTCCTATTTTGTGGGAAGCGCTCCCGATGCTGCCTGACGTGAAAACCTCACGGTTGACCCATAGATCGGGAAATTGAAAGATATTATGGATTTATCGTCGCTAAGACGTGCGTTACACTCCGTGTCAAGGTATTGCATGTCTGCGGTAATCCAACTGAGGTTATAATGATTCTGGAAGGAGGTTGCCGTGAGGCGACCTTTTTTCATGCCCGGTTTCCAGCTGCCGTTCTCCACCTTGGCTCCGTCGAAATAGATTATCGTATAGCTTTTGGGGGGATTATTGTCGGGCGCGGATTCTTCGTCGGCCACTATCGCTATCGTATATTCGCCTCCGAGTCTTATGGAGCGGTTGTCGGTGTCGCGGTCGAGGAAATGCCAGATACCTTCGGGACCTTCGGGCTGGCGCCAGTTGAATATGCCGGCTATTTCCTGGGGCGTTTTGCCTGTGGAAAGAGCAGCAGCCGGGTCCGGAACCGTTTCCGTCACTATCAGCTCGACAGCCGTGGTGCCGCGGGATATCACTCCCGTGGCCACCGGACGAAGCGTTATATTTTGCAGCGTAGCTATGTCCTCGGGCTTCCTGTCGCCGGCATATACGGTGAGATTACGCCCGCTGTCCATTTCCATCCCGAGCGTGTTGAATCCGTCGGCAGGAGCCACGCATCCCGAAATTGTCTTGCTCACAAGCACACTGTCCGAAACACCGGGACGCCGCAGTATAAGCATGAAGGCTGCCTGGCGTTTACGTGAAATAGGGTCGTAATCGTCGGCAGTGGGAATCAGCCACGCCTCGATTGCCGAGCCATCGGTTCCATTCATTACAGCGGCAAATCCGTTGCTCCGGATGGTGGCTTTTTCTGACGGTTTCGTGACCGAAGCTCTTATTTCAATGGCTGCTGAAAGAAAACTGCTGTCAGGGAGTGTAAACAAGGCGACGGAATCCCTTAAAGAAGTGATTTCGGGGTGAAACTCACGCACAGGCTCCACAGCTCCGGCTTTTACAGCCACGAGCAGCATCGGCAGCAATATTTTCAGTACGAGTTTCATTTGCAACCTGAGGCTTCCAGGAGATTTCTCACTTCGTCCACAAACTCACCGGAAGGCATATCGTAGGGGAGCCAGTGGATTTTGAATCCACGGCGTTCCATGCCGCGGAACCACGTCATCTGGCGTTTGGCAAACTGATGTATGGCTATTTCAAGTTGCTCCGTCATTTCTTCGAGCGATAGGCGTCCGAGGCAGTGGAGCGTCACGAATTTATATTCGAGGCCGTAATATATGAGGCTGTCCGGGGCCACTCCGCTATCAAGCAGCGAGGCTACCTCTTCGACCATGCCGTTGGCCAGGCGCTCGCGCAGCCTGGTGCTTATGCGCCTCCGGCGGCTGTCGCGGTCTATGTCCACGCCCACTATCACCGCATCGGTCACCGGACGCGATGCCTTTGCGGGAGCCAGATGCGGGTTCGCTTCATAATACGTCTCGATTTCTATTGCGCGTATGGCACGTTGGGCGGTGTCGACATCGGTGGTATTATGCAGCCTCTTCATTGAGGCCAGAATCTTCGTAAGTTCCTCGAGCGGGAGGGGCGCAAGTTTTTTTCTCAGCTCCGGATTTTCGGGAACAGGAGGAAGGGCCAGTCCTTTCAGCACAGACTCAACGTACAGCCCCGTCCCTCCGCACAGTATGGGAAGGCGTCCCCGCGATTGGATTTCGTCGCAGGCCCGTGCCTCATCACGAAGGTATTCGAACAGGTTATACCGGTAGCCGGCATCGCAGATGTCAATCAGGTGATACGGCACTGTGCCGTATTCCTCCAGATCCTTGCCGGTGCCGAGGTCCATTCTACGGTATATCTGCCTGGAGTCAGCGCTTATTATCTCGCCGTTGAAGGCGCGCGCGCAATCCACCGCTCTGCGGGTTTTGCCGCTGGCTGTAGGTCCTGTTATAACCAAAAGGCTCATGTTGCTCTCTTTAGTGGGAGAAAATGTGATGAATAAAATGGGTCGGCGACAACCGGGGTGAATCATTCCGAAGCGCCGCTCACATACTTTCTCCAGAACCTGCGCATGCGGAACAGCGGAAGGTCCTGATTGTTCCTGGCTACGTCGAGCCAGCGTATGTCGTTGTAGTCCACATCCCATTTTTTGATGTCGCGTATGCGGAAAGTCGGTATATAATTACGTATCCTGTAGCGTCGCTTTCCGTCGGGGGTATACGTTTTCCATGCCATGGCAATGGTGTAGAGCCTTATGAACTCGGCGCTGAACAGAGGGGCCATCTCCTTGTTGTTGATAAGTTCGCTGACTTCGCGCAGCGTGCACCATTTCACGTGCTTGTACCGCCTGTCTATTTCCTCCTTCTCGGCGTCGGTAAGATAGGCTATGTAATGGAAAAGATTTCCCTCGGGATTCCCTACAAGGGTGGAGTACAGGAAACGTATATCGGCATGCTCGATGTGGGTCAGTGCGGAGAAGTAATGCCGGTAATCATCGCGGCTCACCTTCTGACGGTATCTTATCTGGATAAGTGTGGGGGTGTCATAGACATTGCGCACCGATATCACGGAATCCGGGTCCTCCGAGGGTTCGAGAAGCCCTACATAATTATCCCATATGAGCATGTAGCGCAGGGTGGTGGTGAGGCCGTTCTGCATCTGATGCTCGTCGGAGCGCTGCCGGTAATATGCCCAGATTCCCACGTATCTCACGGCGAGATAAATGGCCGAGAGGGACCATAGGGTCACCGGCACTATCACATAGAAAAACTCGTCGTGCCGTGAGAAATAGCTGTTGTCGTAGGCAATGAAATAGTAACCCCAGGTTACTACGGTGATGGCGAGTGAGATCAGACCTATGAAGGCATTCTGGAACTGGCCTTCCTGTGTGAAGAGAATGCCGAGATAGCCGCGCTCCGCGGGCGTCCCGTGGCGCATCTTGCAGTCGAGGCAGAACGAGAGCTTTTTGTGGCGGTAGAGACTCACATAGCTTATGAGCGTACCAATAGGGCCGATTACAAGGATGGTGATATATGGATAGTCGGCGTTTCCGGTCTCGGCGTCGAAAATATGGTGTTCGATCCAGTGCATGTGAAGGCCGTTGATGACAAACATCACGACTGCCGACCAGAACAGGATGCGTTTCACTATGAACGGGAGCAGATAACAGCCCGGTTCAGGCTTCTTGCGGTTGTACCGCACGCAGGCGAACAGTGCCAGTTCCAGACCGAGAGCCACAAAAGGAATATACAAAGTGTTTATCCAAAGCGAAAGGAGCAGCAGCAGGATTAACGGTCCCGTGGAATAAATCCATGCTGTCCAAAGCTTCAGTATGCTTTTGTATTTGTCCTTATGGTATTGCATCGCGTTCAGTTGCTTTATGGGAAAAATTGAACCGATTATATAACAAACCGAAGTTAACGTAAGTTGGACTCGAGGTAAGAAAGGATGCGCGCATAGACAAGCTGACGCGAGTTGCATCCGTTGATGGAATGGTTCATGTTGGGAAACAGGAGCATGTCGGTCCAGCGTCCCTGAGCCTGTGCCTCGGCCTCATACTGGATGGTGTTGTAGAGGTGCACGTTGTCGTCGGCTGTGCCGTGGATCAGCAGCAGAGGGCATTTGCGGGTTGAGATGCCGGCAAAGGTCGAGGCCTGGTCATAGCCTCCTTCGTTTTCCTGCGGTGTGAGCATGTAGCGCTCGGTATAGATGGAGTCGTAGTAGCGCCAGTCGGTTACCGGAGCAACTGCCACTGCGGCGGCGTAGGGTGCGTCGGGGTGCGATGCTGCCATAATGGATTCGTATCCGCCGAAACTCCAGCCATAGATGGCTATGCGGTCGGGGTCGGTGTAGGGAAGGTTGGCGGCATAGCGAGCTGCGGCTATCTGGTCGATGGTCTCGTAGTAGCCGAGGCGTTTGTAGACCACGTCCATGAATTCGCGTCCGCGTCCGCCGGTGCCGCGTCCGTCCACGCATACCACCACGTAGCCCTGTGTGGCGAAATATTTCTCACAGCCCATCGACCAGCTGTTGGTTACCTGCTGAGAGCCGGGGCCGCTGTACTGTACCATTATCACGGGATAGCGTTTCGAGGCCGAGAATCCGGTGGGTTTTATGATATATCCGTTGAGTGTGATTCCGCCTTCGGTAGGCATCGTGAAGAATTCGAGTTTGGGAGCGGATGCGTAGCGCGATGCATATTCGGCATTGTCCTCGAGAGTGCGCAGCGGCTTTGCCTGGCGCGAGGAGCAGAATGTGTACTTTGTGGGGGTGGTGGAGTTGCTGTAGCTCATCACGTAATAGCCGAGGTCGGGGCTGAATCGCGCCGATGCTGTACCTTCGGCCGGGCTGATTGCTTCCTGCTTGCCTTTGCGGTCAAGACGGAAAACGGTGCGGTCAAGGGGCGAGTTGGCATCCGAGCGGTAATAATAGGCGCCTGTGGTGGCATCGTAGCCATAGTAGGCGTCCACGTCGTAGTTGCCCGATGTTATTGTGCGCTGGAGAGCGCCGGCATAGGAATACTGGTAGAGATGCATGTAGCCGGTGCGCGACGACATCACCACGAAGTGGTCAGGCTCGAATGTGATGTTCTCGAATGTCTCGGGTGCGAGCCATGCCTTCCATTCCTCCACGAGAACCGATTTGGACACAGTGGATTTGGGGTTTACAGCATATACCTCCATTCTTGTCTGGGCGCGGTTGAGTGTCACTACCATCAGACGGTCGGATGAGTGGGCGAAGGTAATTCGGGGAATATAATGCAGCTGGGGGTCTTTTATTGCAATGGGTTTGGTCTTGCGGGTGTCCACGTCGTAGGAATGAAGCGTCACCACGGAGTTGGGCTGTCCGGCCACCGGATACTTGTAGGTGAATGCTCCGGGATAGAGCGCGTATTGCTCCATGGGATTGCATGAACCTTCATAGAGAGGGAACGAATAGGTGGGTACGTCGGTCTCGTTGTATTTCAGGAAGCAGAGAGTCTCGCTGTCGGGCGACCATGCCATCGACGACTGTGTGGAGAATTCCTCCTGGTACACCCAGTCGGGTATGCCGTTTATTATGGAGTTTTTCTTTCCGTCCTCCGTAACGTTTATCTCCACCCAGAAGTCGAGTTTCTTCAGGTGGATGTTGCCGTCTTCGGCCGCGAAGGCCACTATTCGGCCGTTGGGCGAGAACTGCGGAGCTTGCTGGCGCTCAAAGCGGTCGGAAAGGGGCTTGAGTATGCGTGAGCGTATCTCGTAGACGTAATATGTGGCTTCGAAAGAGTGGCGGTAGATGGGGCGCGAGTTGTTGTAGATGAGGATGCGTGTGGCTGCATCGTCAATCATGAAGCCTTCGATTTTGTCAACAGTGGTCTCGCGTGTATGGGTTATGTCGAGAAGAGTCTCCACTTCCTTGCCGGTGCGGCAGTCGTGTTTCACGATTCTTTTGCCGTCGTCCGACAGCGCCAGATACATTCCGGGCTCTTTCATGAATTTTATCTGTGAAGGCCCCTTGGGAGTATGGCCCGGCCCGATATATTTCTCTATCTCGGGATATGATGCCAGGGTTTTTATGGTAGCCGAAGCTGTGGCGGGAAGGATTGCGGCGAGGAGAAAGAGGGTGATTCTTGCAATAACTTTCATTGTATATGAATGGTGGTGAATGGGTTTACGTGAAAATGCGATAGTGATTGTGCGGCCTCAGAAGAGTGAGAGCTGTTTGTCATCGTCAATCTGGCGTGTCTGGCGTGTCTTGGGCTCTTTATAGCCGAATTGCTCTTCCACTTCCGGGTCTTTTTTCAACGGCACGGGGTCAGGGGCCACAAACCAGTCGGTATTGTCCATCAGGTCGTCTATGGCGGATATCTTCGATTCCTTAACCTCGGCAATCTCCGTGTCGTCGGTAGGGGTTTCTGCAGCGTGTGAATATGATGCCGGGGGGTCAGCCAAAGAGAGGTCGCCGTTTCCGCGGAGCATGTTTATTTCCTGCCGGAGAGTGTGCTCCACTTCGGCGTGTGTGCGAAGGTTTGTCTCAATGGTTGACCGCAGCGACTCGGTGAGTGATGAAGCCTCGTCGAGAAGCTGTTTCTTCTCGCTGACGGTTTTTTCAAGCACGGCAATCCGTTTTTCCGCATTTTTCAGCGATGAGGAGAGCTGGGCTATCCGGGCGTCTTTCTTTTTCTTGATGTTTTCAAAATCGGCTATGCGCGAGTCGATGATTTCCACGCTTTTCTGCATCTCTTCTTCCATCTCGTCACGCTCTTTACGGTTTTGAGCAAGCTCATCTTCAAGTTCCTTGCAGCGGTCGCGAAGCGAGGTGGCCTCGAGATTGAGTTTTTCCAGTGCGTCCTTTGTCTCGGCAAGCTCTTTGGCGGTTTCGGAGTCGTCAGGAGCGGCGGTATTTGAAGAATCGACGCCGCGTAACACTCCCGATGCGCGTAGCTTGTTGGCCATCGAACGGTTTTCTATCTGAAACTGCTCTTTTTCAGCTTCAAGCGCCGCAACCTGGCTTTCAAGGTCGTGTACGCGGTCGGAGAGCGCGCGTTTCTGGCGAGCCTCGCTCAGCTGGGCGTTCTGGAAATCCTCGCTGCGCCGCTTTATAGAGGCATACTGTTTCCTGAGATTGTCGAGGTCGGAGGAGAGACGGCTGCGTTCTGCCTGCCACTGGCGGCGTCCGGCCTCGCGGGCCTGCTGTGTGGCATCGTTCAGGGCCTCGCGCAGTGAGCTGTCGATATGTTCGGTGATATATCTGCGCTGGGCTTCGGTGTCAAGGCATTGCTTCACGAAGTCAGGCTGTATGCTGTTGAAAAGCTCCACAACACAGTCGAAAGCCTTTGATGCAAGTGCTTCAGTAGAGGCCCCGTTATCTTCGGATTCCGGCTGCCTGTCTGTGCCTGCTGTCGCTTCAACCGTACGGGATGCGTTTTCGTGCTTCATTTCCGGCCCGGAATCCGGGATTTCTTCGGCACGGGTGGGCAGCGTCAGGTCGAGCTTCGGACGTCCTGTTTCATCAGCGCTTTCCGCCTGGTCGGCATCGTCGCTGTCTACGTCGTTTTCGTCGTCGTAAGTGTCGGGAAATCCGAGCGCTTTCTTGAAGGAGTTGAATATTGACATGGTTTGTTAAGGATTCGGGTTGTTGGATGAGGCATCAGGTTTGGCCACCACGCCGTGGCGTTTCTTACCGTCGATGCCTATTATAAGCGGGGCCGGAAAGCGCACCACCCTCACGGCTTCCGACTCATAGACCGCCGGCATGGCGTCGAGAGTGGCCACGTCGTAGAATCCGTGGCCCGCGGAGGTGTCGATGGTGAAATATCCTACTCCGAAAGAGGTGAGGTTCTGGAAGAAGTGGGTGCCCTGGCTGGGCTCTACACGGTAGGTGGTGATGGCTGATTCGACTATCAGGCGCGCCCCCGAAATCTGGGGCCATTTCACCGGTATGCCGAGCGCGGTGTCGCTCGAGCCCCATCGTCCCGGGCCTATCAGGATATACGGAACGGAGTCTTCTACTAGCTTTCGGTTGATTTTTTCAATCTCGCGTGCGGTCAGTCCGTTGTTTGCTGAATTGAAGCTTTCGGGCCGCACGTACACCACTGTGTCAACATTGTCGGTGGTTCCGTGGCCTAATGCTGTATCGCTGCGAAGCAGCAGGGCGGAGTCGGGGAGGTCGAGAAGCGTGGGATCCACAAGATTTTTCGGGTCGACCGTCGGACGGATCTGCAGCCAGTATATGTGGCCACGGTTCTGAGTGCCTTTGGCCTGATTGATGGTGCCGGCAAACTCTATCTCCACAGGGCGGCACATCTCGCGCTGACCGGTTGAAAGCATGAAGTCGAGCGCCATAGCCAGCGGATATACGTCGTGTTTGAGGATGTTGTTGAATGTCACTACTTTGCGACCGGTGCCGAAGTCGGTGTCGCGCAGTATGTTGTCGCGGACGTCGTAGGTCGATACCATATATTTCAGGGCACCGCTCTCGGCTATGTCCTGCACGCGTTTGCGGGCTATGTTGAAGCCGTCGTCCACCCGGAAATCATCCACGGCACTCATGTCGAGGGCATACATGCGCGTCTGGGTATCGCGCAGCGCAAGCTCCAGTTCCGATGTCTGCAGGGCCGACGCCGGGTGCCGCGGGGAGAACCGCAGGCTGAGGCCTCCGTCCACAATATATTTTCCAAGGCCCACGGCCACTTCGGCCACTCCGTCGTCGGGATGCTCGTCGCCGAGCGGATAGAAGTTGAGCGAACGGCCCACACCCGAAAACGACGGGAAGTAAAGGTCGCCGTGCTGCTCTCCCACCACTTCCTGTATTATCACGGCCATTTTTTCCTGGTCGATCAGATTGGATGTGGCGGTCATATAAGCTTTGCTGTCGGTGTAGAACACCGAGGCATACACGCTTTTTATCGCGTCGCACAGCATGCGGAGCATCCGGGCGCTGTCGTCCAGATGCGGTATCATATATGTGGAATAGATGCCGGCGAAAGGCTGGTAGTGCGAGTCCTCCAGGAGGCTCGAGCTTCGGATGGCCAGCGGAGTGTCCACCACCTCGAACAGCGCCAGGAAATCGTCAATCAGCCGTTCAGGCAGCTTTGCCTTGAGGAATGCATCGAGTATGGTGGCATTGTCGGCATCGGACAGCGCTATCGGATAGAGATTGTTGGTGGCCATGAACTCGTCGAAAATATCGGTGCACAGCACCACCGTGCGCGGTATGGTTATGGTCACACCGTAGAAGTTGTCGCAGATGGGATTGCGCTTTATTATCTGGTCGATGAACGCCAGGCCGCGGCCTTTGCCGCCGAGCGATCCCTCACCGATACGGGCGAAACTGGAGTAATGGTCAAACCGGTCTTTGCGGAACACGGCCACTACTCCGCGGTTTTTCATCTTGCGGTACTTCACTATGAGGTCGAAGAATAGCTGGCGCACGGCGGGGACTTCCTCGAGCGAGTAGAAGCGGTGGGTCTTTATCACGTCGGCTATCGGGAAGAGCGCGCGCGAGTAGAGCCAGCGCGATATGTCGTTTGACGATGCGTGGTGAAGCAGGGCTTTTGCCGGAATATCGAATATATGATATTGCAGGTCTTTAAGCGAGCGCAGGCGCAGTTCTTTTCCGGTCTCGGGGTCGGTCATCACGAAGTCGCCGAACGAGAATTCGGAGCTCATGGCCTTGGTGAGGTCAACGGGAAGCTTCTTTGAGTTCTTGTCGAGGAACACGCAGTTGAGCTTTTCGGCGGCTGCGCGGTTGTCGGCTTCCGACGACTCGATTATCACCGGCAGCCAGGGGTCTTTCTCCCGGAGAAATTCGGCGAAGCGCAGTCCCGCCATCGGGTCTTTGGCGCCTTCGCGCATGAACGATACGTCGGATATCACTCCGAGCAGGTTCTGGCCGAAGCGTTCGTACAGCTCCATGGCTTCCTCGTAGGTGCGCGCGAGCATCACTTTGGGGCGGCCGCGCATGCGCAGCATCTGCTCGTGTTCGTTGAGAGCTTCGGTCGACGACTCGAACGACTGTTTGAGCAGTGTCTTGTAGATATGGGGAAGGACAGATGAATAGAATCTCACGGAATCCTCCACGAGCATTATCATCTGCACGCCCACTTCATTAATGTCGTTGTCGGCGTTCAGGAAGTCCTCGAGCAGTTTTATTATGGCAAGGAGCAGGTCCACGTTGCCGAGCCAGCTGAACACGTAGTCCACGGCCGAAAGATCCTCGTTGGCAAGTCGGCGCGACACTTCCTTGGAGAAGGGGGTAAGCACCACTATCGGCATTTTGGGCGCAATCTCGCGGATACCGGCTGCCCCGCGCAGGGTCTCGCTGACGTCGCTGCCGGGCATCAGTATCACCAGCCCGAAGTGCTTCTCGCGCAGACGGTCCATGGCGTCCTCGATTGTCGACACGCGGGTGACGCGCGGCGGCGAACTCAGGTTGAGTGCCACATACTCGAAATAGAGCTGCTCCTCGATGCGGCCGTCCTCCTCCATCATGAAGGCATCGTAGGGCGAGGCAACAAGCAGGACATTGAACACCCTGCGCTGCATCAGGTCCTGAAATGCAGTGTCTTTGAGATATAGCTGGCTGAGAGCGTCTTCGTTCATTCTGTCCTTTATGCTCCGACTGAGAAACAGACGGCAGATTATCAACTAACAAAGATAAACTAAAAAATTGACATTCACCTTCCGTCGCTCCAATTTTCACAGCATTGCCACATCACGACTTTCCCTCCGGGGTATATCGGGACGGAAAGTCCAATAAAAAAGAAACGGTGTGGCAGCCCGAAGCCCGTCACACCGTCGTGTATGGTATCGTTGCTGTTTCGAAATCAGGCGTGTTCGGTAATGAAACGCTCGGCGTCGAGAGCGGCGCGGCAGCCGGTGCCTGCGGCGGTTATGGCCTGGCGGTAGCTGGGGTCGGCTACGTCGCCTGCGGCGAATACGCCTTCCACGTTTGTGGCCTGGGAGCCGTTGAAGGTCTTGATATAACCGGCCTCATCAAGCTCGAGCTGGCCGTTGAGGAAATCGGTATTGGGACGGTGCCCGATGGCGAGGAAGAAACCGTCGATGGGCAGATCGGTGTGCTGCTCTATATCAGTGCCGAGATTTTCCACAAGATGGGCGCCTTCGAGGAACTCTTCGCCGTACAGCCCGGTGGTGTTGGTGTTGAACAGCACGGTGATGTTGGGTTTCTCAAGCACTCGCTTCTGCATTACTTTCGATGCACGGAGGTAGTTTTTACGCACAATCAGGAACACCTGCGAGGCGAGATTGCTCAGATAGAGCGCTTCCTCGCATGCGGTGTCGCCGCCGCCCACAACGGCCACGCGTTTCTTGCGGTAGAAGAAACCGTCGCATGTGGCGCAGGCCGACACGCCCATACCCATGTATTTCTTTTCATCGGGCAGACCGAGATATTTAGCCGAGGCGCCGGTGGAGATTATCACGGTGTCGGCTATGATGGTGGTGTCGTCGTCGGCTTCAGCCCGGAACGGACGTGAAGAGAGGTCGATTTTGCGGATAATGCCGCTGCGCACGTCGGCGCCGAAGCGCATTGCCTGGCGTCGGAGGTCTTCCATCATTTCCGGACCGGTGGTTCCCTCTGGATAACCGGGGAAGTTCTCGATTTCGGTGGTGGTGGTGAGCTGGCCGCCGGGCTGATGGCCCTCGTAGAGCACGGGTGAGAGGTTGGCACGCGAGGTGTATATTGCCGCCGTATATCCGGCGGGACCGGAGCCTACGATAAGGCACTTGGTAGTAATTTCTTTCATTGATTTATGGCGTTTAGATTTTAGATTCCTATAGAATTGAGCGGCAGGAGGTCAGCGCATGTCGTTGACACTCACGCCGGGATGATTACGGGTGTTGAAGCGGAAATCGGCCGCGGTCATGGCTTTGCCGGTCTTCACGCTTCCGAGGTTGATGGTTACGTGGCCGGATGGCCCGGTGAGCTCGATGCGCGAAGGAAGCAGCGTGGCCGAGGCGAGGGTGAGCACGGCTTGTGTTATGGATGCTTTCGGGTCGCGGGAGGTGAGGCGTATCACGGTCTGTGATTTGTCGCTCTTTATGGTCGAGGCGTTGTAGTTCTTGCGGAACGAGCTGATGATCTCGAACGGATTTATCTGAAGCAGCTCGTCGGGCGTGGGCTCGCTGATGGTGACTTCGCGGTCGGCAGGTACGTAGGTCCATTGAGTCTTGCCGTCGAACCACGTGGACATTTCAGGGGAGGATATGCGGAACCGTTGTCCCGACACCACAATGTTGCCGGCAACATTGCCTGAGGGGGATGTGACCGTATATGCGGCGCTGACTGACGGAGCCTTGGAAAAGCGCTGGGCAGCCAGCTCAAGAGTCTGCGCGGCGTTGTCGGCCGCAGCAAGAGCAGCCGGTAGAGCAAGTGCCGCTATTGCGGCGAACAGTATAGAGATGAATCTTTTCATGAAGTTATAACATTGCAGGGTTCCAGATGGTTGACACGGGAATTCTTATTGTCCGAGCATAGATTCGAGGGCGAAGAAGTCCATGAGCACCTTGCGGGGTTTTCCGCCCTGTGCCGGCCCGACCACTCCGGCCATTTCGAGCTGGTCCATTATTTTTCCCGCGCGGGGGTAGCCTATGGTGAATTTGCGCTGGAGATATGAGGTGGAACCGGTACCTGACTCGATTATGGCTCTGGCGGCATCCTCGAAGAGGGGGTCGCGGTCGCTGATGCCTCCCATGTTGCCGGCGGCGTCGGAGCCTTCGGGGACTGGCTCTTCTTAAGATCTGACGCTGCCGCCGAAG
>VSPV01000004.1 GCA_009775605.1 Paramuribaculum sp. | reverse complement strand
AACTACACAACAACATGGAAACTAAAGAATTAGACCGAATCAGCTACGCCCTGGGGCTCAGCATGGGCAACAATTTCAAAAACAGCGGAATCGAAACCATCGATGTAAAGGACTTTGCCGATGGCGTGGCAGCTGTGTTTGACGGAGCAAAACCCAAAATGTCCTACGACGAAGCCAAAGAAGAGATACGTAAGTTTTTCGAGGCAATGGAAGCACGCCAGCAGGAAGCCGCAGCCCAGATGGGCAAGGTGAACCAGGAGGCAGGCGAGGCTTTCCTCAAAGAAAACAAAACCCGCGAGAACGTGAAAACCACCGTTACCGGCCTGCAGTATGAGGTGCTGGAAGAAGGCACAGGCATCAGCCCCGAAACGGGCGACCAGGTAACCGTACACTACACCGGCAAACTCATCGACGGAACAGTGTTCGACAGCTCGGTTGAGCGCGGCACTCCCGCCACTTTCGGTGTGACACAGGTAATTCCCGGATGGGTAGAGGCTCTTCAGCTCATGAAAGAAGGAGCCAAATGGCGCCTGTTTATCCCCTCGAATCTCGCTTATGGCCCCAACGGAGCCGGCGGCGTGATCGGCCCCAACTCCACCCTCATTTTCGACGTGGAGCTCATAAAGGTTATCAAGAAATAAAAAACGCAGGCAGTACCACACTATATGCGTAGATTTCTTTACGCCATCCTTTGCCTTGTGGTATTTGGCCGTATGGCAAATGCCGCCGAGCCCGTCGATTCCACGGCAATGGCCCTCGCCACCGTCTGGAGCGAGTTTATCTCGGAGCGCAATGCTTCCGACGCTCCGGCCGATAGCGCGGCCTATATGGCCGGAATCACCGAAGCCCTGAAAGCAACACAGGCCTCCGATTCGCGCCTGCGCGGAATAGCCGAAGGCATGGCTATGGCCCGGCAGCTCTCGCAGATGGAACGGCAGACCGGCCTGAAAATCGACCGCGAAGTATTCGCATCGGCCCTGCAGCAGGCAGCTCAAGGAAACACCGCAGGCTTCACCCGCACTTCGGCCGAGGCATATCTCGACAATATGGCGGCCGCGGCTGCCCGCGAGTCCTCGCAGCGCACCGCCCGTGAAAGCTCCGAGTTCCTGTCGGCCAAAGCCAAGCTTCCCGGCGTGACGATGACTCCTTCCGGACTGCTATTTGAAGTGGTGACGGAGGGCGAAGGTGTTCCACCGTCGGCCGACGATACCGTTGACGTCTATTACACCGGCACGCTCCCCGACGGCACCGTGTTCGACTCCACCACCGAAGGCAAGCCGGCATCGTTCACGGTAGGACGCACCGTAAAGGGTTTTGCCGAAGGCCTGCAGATGATGAAACCGGGTGGCCGCTACAGGCTCTACATTCCCGCGGCCCTCGCATACGGCGACCAGGGCGCGGGAGGTGTAATCCCTCCAGGTTCGGCGATAGCATTCGATGTGGAACTTCTCAACGTAAAACAACACTAATACATACAACATCATTCTTCTTATGAAAAAAATCATTTTAAGCGCAGCTGTAGCAATGGCAGTTGCCGCAGGAATGACGAGCTGCTCACAGAAAGGCGGCTCGCTCGAAACCCAGAAAACCTATGCCGACTCCCTCTCCTACGTAATCGGAACCGCACAGGGCGACTACTTCCTCAAGACTATCGAAACCATTCCTTCACCCGACAAGGAGAAATTCTCGAAAGACGATTTCCTCCGCGGAATCAAGGAAGTGCTCATGGCCGACACCAACAAGGTTGGCTACTTCTACGGCATGCAGATTGCCCTCCAGCTCAACCAGAACCTCGTGGCAATGTCGCGTTCCGGTGTCGACGTTGACCGCGCACTCCTCTACAAGCAGTTCGCAGCATCCTTCTCGGCCGACTCCGTAAGCGACGAGCAGGTTGAAAAGAACAACGAGCTTCTCACAAACCTCATGAACCAGGCCCGCGCCAAAATGATGGAGAAGCAGAGAGCCGACCAGGAAAAAGCTCAGAAAGAAGCCCAGGCTAAAGCTGAGGAAAACGAAAAAGCCGGCAAAGCCTACATCGAGTCTCTCAAAGCCAAGGACAGCTCTATAAAGACCACCGAAGACGGACTCAGCTACAAAGTTGAGAAGCAGGGTCAGGGCGCTATGCCCACCGACAACGACAACATCATGGTTGTCTACACCGGCAAGCTCATCGACGGAACCGTATTCGACGAAAGCAAAGAGCCGGTGCCTATGAACCTCAACCGCGTGATACGCGGCTTCTCCGAGGGCCTGAAAATGATGAACAAGGGTTCAAAATACACCCTTTACATCCCCGGCGACCTCGCCTACGGAATGAGCGGCACCCCCGACGGTTCGATTCCTCCCATGTCAACCCTCGTGTTTGAAGTCGAGGTAACCGACGTTCAGCCCGCAAAATAACCTGAATTATACAGATAATCCCACAGCGGCCTGCCTGGAACTCAGATTCCAGGCGGGCCGCTCCCATTATATCCCCACCGCATAAGAATTATAAGATTTATAAAACCGATAAAAATCATAGACCTCAGATTTATCACTCCGCCGTGGCGTTTTACCTTGTTTTTTATTATTTTTGTAGTCTGAGTATCTATATATAATTCAAAAATGACCCAACTACCCGCCTATTTAGGCATTTCTCTTCGATATCCCGACGCATCCGGCGCTTTTACCGAGCTTTTCTATGGATCGGCAAAGCCCTCCGACATACAGATTCCTCAGGGAATCCCATCACACTTTCTTAATCTCGCCGAAGGCTTCCTGCTTCATTCCGACTCCTCCCGCATAATATTCACATACTTCAACCTCGGCTCTCCCGTCCATCCTGTCACGGCCTCGCTGGCCTATGATTCCCAGGCCCTCGTAGCCGGGCGCCCCGTTGTCAGCCTGCTTGCTGCGCTGCGCGCGCACATTGCTTCCGGCGCCACTGTGTCCGAAGCAGAAATATACAGCATGGTGGCCCGGGCCGGATTCCCCGACCGCGTTCCGCTCGCCCCGCAGCGCCGGGCGCCGTTCGCCTCCGAAGGCCCGCTCGCATGGACATCCTACATGTCGGGGTCGGACCTTGCCGCCATCTTCACCTTCCCCTGCCAGAAAGCCTACGCCCCTTATAGCGCCGTCCTGGTGCTCCAGCCCACCGCCATCGCCAATCCAGAATCCCCCCTGCCACGCATCACCTCCGAACTCGACCGCTCCCTGTGGGTGGTATGTCCCGAAGGCGTCAGTGTTTCAAGGAATCCGGTGGAAACCACCGACAAAATCGCAGTAACCTACACGCGCCCGGGCTTCTCTCCCGCCGTGGAAACGGTAGATGTGGGCATGACAAGCCGATTCGCCCGCATATCAGGGCCCGCTATCATAATCAGCACCCCCGAGAAAGCCGGAATTGAATTCAAGCGCAAGGTATCCTATAGCGTGACGAACGACAGCGGCGTTCCCGTCTCCTCCCACACCGTGCTAATCAACGGACGCACGGCCGTGCGCGATGCCAGCACGTTCACCATAGCAAGCACCGACCTCGAAGGCGGTAAGGCCGAGGTTACCGTGTCAGCCACAAATTTCAGTCCTGTAACCGTGCTGCTCACACCTGCAATGCTCTCCTCCGACAAGCCCATCGCCATCACCCTCTCGCCCGAGCGTCGTGGAACGCTGCTGCGTCTCGACTTCGGCGACGGCCGCATATTCGAGAACAGCATGGTATTCGAGAAAAACGACCCCGAATACCGCCTGCTGCGCGCGGGCCGCTTCCACGGCTTCCGCGCCCACCGCATAATGGGCAGCGAGCCTGAGACATACAATGTGGAGGTAAACACGCTGTCGGCACCCGCCTCCGATATGCCGCAGCGGGTCGAGCCGGTGGCACCCGCCATAGAAAAAGAGACCGCTGAGGCTCCACGCCAGCCGGAACACCGGCCGCTCAAAACTCCGCAGATCAGCGTGGCCGAGGAATGCCCCTCTCCCGCAGGGGAAGAAACGGATGAGAATACTCCTTCGCGGCGCACGGCGCGAATATGGACACGCCGCATAGTGGTTCTGGCCCTGTTCCTTGTGGCCATCGGTGGTCTCGCCTGGTATATAACCCGCACCCAGCAGAACCCCGCCGCCGTAAGCCAGTCGAGCTTCACCGCCGATTCCGCGGCTGCGTTCCCCGACGCCGAGCCTGCGCTCGAACCCCAACAGGCAGCCGCCGACGCCGCAACTCCAGAACCCGCCCAGGCCGCTGCGCCTGCCGAAGGAATGGGCAACGACCTTGCTTATTTCAACAACAACGCCGTATGGCGCCGCGCCGACCTCACCACCGATGCCGGCCGCGCGTTCTTCGACACTATGGTTTCCGGCGACATCGACGCTATAGCCTCTTCCGACTACTTCGCCGTGCAGGGGCGCGCCACAAACCCAAAGGCCGTCCAGATAGTTGAGCTGCTCTGGGCCGCAAAAGGCACCGGAACACAGAACTCCAACCAGCGCGTGCTCACTGCCCGGCGCAAATCGGCCGAGATAAATCTCTCGGAGGTCTACGAGCTCCTGGCACGTTACCGCGACGCCAATCCCAACACAGCTCCACGTCCTGTAAAGAAATAAACATTACATAATCCTTAAAACCAACCTCAGCCATGGATTTCGCCAAGCAATGCAACACCATCTTCAATCAGGCCACTGAAGCCTACCATGTGACCGACTGCATCGACGCCCCCGTAGCCAATCCCTACTCAGAAGGCTCGATTGAGCACACTCTCTTTGCCAAAAACATGGTCGACGCCATACAGTGGCACATGGAGGACATAATACGCGACCCCGCCATCGACCCGGTGGAGGCCCTCGAACTGAAACGCCGAATCGACCGCTCCAATCAGGTGCGCACCGACATGGTGGAGGAAATCGACACATTCTTCCGCGACAAATACGCCGGTATAACCCCGCAGCCCGACGCCACCATCAACACCGAAAGCCCCGCCTGGGCCATAGACCGCCTCTCGATTCTCGCCCTCAAAATCTATCACATGAAGGCCGAGACAGAGCGCACCGACGCCGACGCCGCCCACAAAGCCCGCTGCGCCGCCAAGCTCGACGTGCTTCTGGAGCAGCGCACCGACCTCTCGCAGGCCATTGATACCCTGCTCGAGGACATAGAGGCCGGCCGCAAATACATGAAGGTCTACCGCCAGATGAAAATGTATAACGACCCGGCCACCAATCCGGTCCTTTATGCCAGCAAAACAGAAAAATAACATCGACAGGCCCCGTTCGGTACTCATCACCCGCTTCTCGGCACTGGGCGACGTGGCCATGGCCATTCCTGTGGTCTACAGCGTGTGCCATGCCAATCCCCTCACACAGTTCGTGATGGTGACCGCGCGTCCGCTGAAATCCCTGTTTCTGAATCCGCCCCCCAACCTGACGGTGGTGGAGGCCGACATACGCGGAAAATACTCCGGCCCCGTTGGTCTGGCCCGACTCACCGTAGAGCTGATAAGAGACTACGGCATAACACATCTGGCCGACCTCCACAATGTGATACGCACACGTATCATGCGTCTCACAGCCGCCGTGACAGCCGGAGTAAAGGTTGCAGTGATTGACAAAGGCCGTGCCGACAAGCGGCGCCTCACCGATCCGAAATCGCGCAAACTCGTCCCGCTGCCGTCATCGGCCGAACGTTACGCCCGGGTGTTCGCATCCCTTGAATTCGAGATTTCCGACTCCTTCCGCTCATTGTGGGAAGACGCCGGTGCCGACCCCGCTTTATTCGCCACCGTAACCTCCCCAAAGGCGCCTGAAGAGCGATGGGTAGGAATAGCGCCCTTTGCAGCCCATCAGGGCAAAGTCTACCCGGCGGAGCGCATGGAGCGCGTGGTGGAGCTGCTTTCCGCCGACCCGTCGGTCAGGATTTTCCTTTTCGGAGGCGGAGGCAAGGAGCGCGAGATTCTCGAAAGCTGGGCCTCACGCTATCCCCGCGTCACCTCGCTCGCCGGACGCAGGCTCGGATTCGAAGTGGAGCTCACACTGATGGCATTTCTGGACTGCATGCTGGCCATGGACTCCGGCAATGCACATCTCGCGGCGGTGGCCGGATGCCCTGTGGTAAGCGTGTGGGGCGCCACCCATCCTTTCGCAGGATTCACGGCATGGCGCCAGCAGCCGTCCGACATAATCCAGGCGCAGGTTGACTGCCGTCCCTGCTCCGTGTTCGGCAACAAGCCCTGCCGCTATGGCGATTACCGCTGCTTCGCCCCCATCAGCCCCGAGGAAGTAGCCGCCGCAGTGCGCCGCCATTTCCCCGCCCGTGATTCCGTTACAGAACCAACAAATAAAAAACAATCATAGCCCCGATGGAAGACAGTTTCGACATACGCAACGCCGGAGCGGCATCGCTCCCCCGCGGAGAGCAGGAGCTTGAACGCGCCCTGCGCCCCTCGGAATTCGACTCATTCGCGGGGCAGGACAAGATTGTGGAGAATCTCAAGGTATTCGTGGCCGCAGCCCGGCTGCGCCACGAGGCCCTTGACCATCTCCTGCTCCACGGCCCTCCCGGCCTGGGAAAAACCACCCTCTCCGCCATCATCGCCAACGAACTCGGCGTCGGTTTCAAGGTGACATCCGGCCCCGTGCTCGACAAACCCGGTGACCTGGCCGGCATTCTCACCTCGCTTGAGGAAAACGACGTTCTCTTCATCGACGAAATCCACCGGCTCAGTCCCGTGGTGGAGGAATACCTTTATTCCGCCATGGAGGACTACCGCATCGACATAATGATAGACAAGGGTCCCGGAGCGCGCTCCGTGCAGCTCTCCCTCTCCCCCTTCACCCTCATTGGCGCCACCACCCGCAGCGGCCTTCTGACGTCGCCCCTGCGCGCGCGCTTCGGCATAAACTGCCATCTGGAATACTACGACCACGAGGTGCTGGAGCGCATCATACTCCGCTCGGCCTCGCTTCTGGGCGTACGCTGCACCGGCGCGGCCGCCCACGAGATAGCCCTGCGCAGCCGCGGCACGCCCCGAATAGCCAACCGCCTGCTGCGCCGCGTGCGCGATTTCGCACAGGTGAAAGGCAACGGCCATATCGACCCCGAGATAGCGTGCTTCGCCCTCGAGGCCCTGAATATCGACCGCTACGGGCTCGACGAAATCGACAATAAGCTTCTCACCACCATAATCACCAAATTCAACGGCGGCCCCGTGGGTCTCGGCACAATCGCCACCGCCCTCGGCGAGGACACCGGTACGGTGGAAGAGGTCTACGAACCGTTCCTCATCAAAGAAGGATTTCTCAAACGCACTCCCCGCGGACGTGAGGTGACCCAGCTGGCCTACACCCATCTGGGACTCGACCGGCGCTCCGACCAGGGCTCGCTGTTCTGATCTGATAACAAAAGCAATGTAATGGGCTCGATAAAATCGCTGGCAAAGGACACGGCCATATACGGCCTGAGCAGCATTGTGGGACGCTTCATCAACTGGTGTCTCGTGCCGCTCTACACAGTGATGTTCTCCACGTCGGAGTACGGAGTGGTCACCTACATCTACTCCATCACGGCGCTGGCTCTGATTATCCTCACCTACGGCATGGAGACAGGCTTCTTCCGCTTCGCCAATCCCCGCGGCGACTCTCCGGACGGAGCTGATGCAGACCCGGCGGTGGTCTATTCCACATCGCTCATCTCTCTCGCCGTAAGCTCCTCGGTGTTCTTTGCACTGGTGCTGGTGTTTCTCGGCCCCGTGACCGGTGTGCTTCACTGCCCGGGCCATCCGTCGTTCGCATGGCTCATGGCCGCTACCGTGGCTCTCGACGCCTTCACGGCAATCCCCTTCGCCTACCTCCGCTACAGCAACAAGGCGTTGCGTTTCGCCGCCCTGAAGCTCCTGAATATCGGCATAAACATCACTCTCAACATCTTCTTCATCCTCATCTGCCCCTGGCTTTACGCACAGGCTCCCGAAACCGTCAGCTGGTTTTTCGACCCCGCCTACGGCATAGGCTACATTTTCCTGAGCAACTTCGCGGCCTCGGCCATAACCCTTCTTACACTGCTGCCTGAGCTCACCGGTTTCCGCTGGCGTTTCGACGGGGCCCTGTTACGACGCATGCTTGCCTATTCCGCGCCACTTCTGGTACTCGGAGTAGCCGGAATCATGAACCAGACCCTCGACAAAATTCTGCTGCCCTATCTCGTGGCCGACAAGGCCACCGCCATGCAGCAGCTCGGCATATACGGCGCCAACTACAAGATTGCCATAGTGATGGTGATGTTCATCCAGGCCTTCCGCTTCGCCTACGAGCCCTTCATCTTCTCGCAGAACCGCAGCAAAGGCACCGACAAGCTTGCCGTCTATGCCCTGGCCATGAAATGGTTCGTGATTTTCGCCATGGCCATATTCCTCTTCGTGATGTTCTATCTCGACTTCCTGCGCTATTTCATCTCGCCCCGCTATTTCAGCGGACTGAAAGTGGTGCCGGTGGTGATGATAGCCGAATTTTTCTTCGGTGTGTTCTTCAACCTCTCGCTGTGGTACAAGCTCACCGACCAGACCCGCTGGGGAATGTGGTTCTCGCTCATGGGGCTGGCAATGACACTGCTCCTCAACATTATCCTCGTGCCCCGCATGGGCTATATGGGATGCGCATGGGCCGCGCTGGGATGCTATGGCACCATGATGGTTGCCAGCTATCTCATAGGCCGGGTGAAATATCCCATTGACTATGGCGTGGGACGCCTGGGATTCTATTTCGTTCTGGCCATGGCGCTCTATTTGTTCGCCGCCGCGGTGACCGTACCTTCGCAGTGGATCAACATTCCGCTGCGCACCTTCCTGCTTGCCGCCTATGTGGGCGCCGCAATAAAAATAGAGGGAGTGACAATCTCGGAGCTCATTCCGCTCGGCAGATTCTCCCGAAACAAATAGCTGACCGCAACCCATATCTTCCTGACCGCTAAAAACAAAAACTCTTAAATGGACAATCTTCTCAAAAGACTCAAGACCTTCGCCGTAGGTTACTTCACGCTTACGGCCCAGCTCGTCCCCCAGGCCGACGCTGAAAAGTCCATTCGCGACGACGTGACTTTCCGAGGCATCAACATCATCATTCTCGTCCTCGCCATCCTCATCGCCTCCCTTGGCCTCAACACCAATTCCACGGCCGTGATAATCGGCGCCATGCTCATCTCGCCGCTCATGGGGCCTATAATCGGTCTGGGACTCGGAGTGGGAATACATGACTTCGACCTTCTCAAGCGCTGTCTGCGCAACCTCGTGATAGCGGCCGGATTCTCCGTACTGGCATCCACCATCTACTTCCTCATATCGCCGGTGGCCGAAGGCCACAGCGAACTGCTGGCCCGCACCTCCCCAACCATCTACGACGTCCTGATAGGCTTCTTCGGCGGCGGCGCGGGAATCATAGCCATCGGCGCGCGCCATAAAGGCAATGTGATACCCGGCGTGGCCATAGCCACCGCCCTCATGCCGCCGCTCTGCACCGCGGGCTACGGCCTCGCCACCTGGCAGCTCTCCTACTTCTTCGGCGCGTTCTATCTGTTCATAATCAACTCCATCTACATAGCATTCGCCACATTCATAGGCGTGAAGCTGCTGGGATACAAAGGCGCCAATATTGTCAACGACTCCCGCGCGCGCCGCGTACGCACATGGGTCTACACCCTCGCCATCCTCACAATGCTTCCGAGCATCTATCTTACCTACAACATGCTGCGCCAGAACAAATTCAACATGCAGGCACAGAAGTTCGTGGCCCACGAATGCGTTTTCCCCGCCACGCAGGTGCTTTCCGAAAAGGCCACAATCAAAGGCAAGGACCGGAAAATCACCATAGCACTCATCGGACAGCCTCTGCCTGTTGACTCCCTCGAGCTTGCCCTGACCTCCCGTCTGCAATACTACGGACTCGAAGGCACCCAGCTTTCATTCATACAGGGCGGCAACATAGTGAAGCCCTCGGCACAGAACGAGAACATGCGCGACATATATCAGATGGCGCAGTCCACCATCACAACACAGCAGCAGACCATAGATTCCCTGCGGACCATCGTGGCCGACGTGCGCCGCTCCCAGGACTTCGGCTCCAAGATAGCCCCCGAACTGAAAGTGCTGTGGCCACAGATACGTGATATAGCCATATCCAAAAGCATATTCTCATCCACTGCAGGCGATAAGCCTGATACTGTCAACGTGGCCCTTGTGCACTATTCCTCGCCGCTCTCGGCCGAACAGCTCGCCAAGTTCCGCGAGTATCTCTGCGCGCGCCTCTCGCTCGACGAGATAGAGATTGTCAACACTCCCTCCCCACAGAACTTCTCACAAAGCAAAAAGACGGCTCCTGACGCCAGAAAATAAACCGAGTTGCCGCTACCACGCATAACCATTCCCGCATCATGACAGAAAACGATTCAAAACTGCCTGCCAAACGCCCTCTGAAAGTGGTCCTTGTCTGCCACAGCGACCTGCTTGGCGGAGCTTCCATCGTCACCTACCGGCTGATGAACGCCCTGCGCCACGAAGGTGTCGACGCAAGAATGCTCGTCTACACCAAGACCACGCAGAGCCCCGAGGTGGATGTGATTTCGTCACGTTTCAACCGCGGATTCCGCTTCATGGCCGAGCGTCTGGAAATCATGGCCCGTAACGGCTTCTCCTATGCGAATCTTTTCAAGGTATCAACAGCCAGTCTGGGCGTTCCCGTCCACCGGCACCCCTGGGTGAAAGAGGCCGACGTGATAGTGCTCTCATGGATTAATCAGGGTCTTCTGTCACTTTCGGGAATCAGAAAGCTCGGACAGACGGGCAAGCCGCTCGTATGGACCATGCACGACATGTGGTGTCTCACCGGAATATGCCATCACGCCTACGAATGCAGCCGTTATGAGAACGAGTGCGGCTGCTGTCCCCTTCTGAATTCTGCCGACCCGAAGGATCTCTCCCACAAGGTATGGAAGAAGAAAGCGGAGCTGTACAGACGTGTGCCCATAACATTTGTGGCCGTGAGCAACTGGCTTGCCGAGCGCTGCCGCAGGAGTTCGCTGCTTGCATCCCGGGACGTGAGAGTGATTCCCAACGCCTTTCCCATCGACGCTTTCTCCACCGAATCGACCGTGCGCCTGACCCATTACGACCTCAACCCCGACAAACATATCATACTGATGGGAGCGGCCCGTCTCGACGACAAAATCAAGGGCCTCGACTATGCAATAGATGCCCTCAACTATCTCTTCGACAACCATCCCGAGACATCCCGCAACAGCATAGCCATCTTTTTCGGAGAGGTGCGCGATCCCTCGGCATTCGACCGCCTGCGTTTTCCCCACTACGAGTTCGGACGCATCTCCGACCCCACAGCTCTCAAGGAACTCTACGCCGCAGCCTGTGTGGTGCTCAGCACCTCGCTCTACGAAACTCTGCCGGGGACACTCATCGAAGGCCAGGCGTCAGGATGCCTGCCGGTGACATTCGACCGCGGAGGACAGGCCGACATCATCACACATAAAGTCGACGGCTACCTTGCACCCTTCGGCGATATCAAGGAAATAGCCGCCGGCATAATCTGGGCGCTGGCAGAGAAGCCTGACCGACAGGCCCTCCACGACAGCGTGCGCCGCCGCTTCTCCGGCCGCATAATCGCCCGCAGATACATCGACCTCTTCAATGAGCTCCTTTCCCGCTCCGGCAAAAAATAAGGGCTTCGCCCAGCAACAAATATTATTAAACAAGCTCTAAGTATTTCGTTTTTGGTTAAATTTGCGGTGCCGTTATAACCAATCACTGAAATGACATACCGCTACGACTATCTCGTGATAGGATCCGGCATCGCCGGAATGAGTTTCGCCCTGAAGGTTGCCTCGGAAAAGCACCGTGTGGCAATAATATGTAAAACCACTCTTGAAGAGGCCAACACAGCCCTCGCTCAGGGAGGAGTGGCTTCGGTAACCGACCTGCTTGTAGACGATTTCGACAAACATATCGCCGATACAATGGTGGCCGGCGACCACCTCAGCGACCCTGCCGCCGTGGAAAAGGTGGTGAAAGGTGCTCCGGCTCAGATCAGGCAGCTCGTGGAATGGGGCGTGAATTTCGATAAGCGTCCTGACGGCACATTCGACCTCCACCGCGAGGGAGGACATTCGGAATTCCGTATTCTCCACCATGCCGACAATACCGGCTTTGAAATCCAGGAAAGCCTCATAGCCAAAGTGAGGGAGAATCCGTATATCGACATTTTCGAGCATCATTTCGCGATTGAAATCATCACCCAGCACCATCTGGGCAAAATAGTCACGCGACGCACCCCCGACATCACCTGCTACGGCGCCTATATTCTCGACACCGAAAGCGGAAGCGTGGACAAATTCCTGGCCAAAGTAACGCTCATGGCCACCGGCGGCACGGGAGCCGTCTACACCACCACCACCAACCCGCTTGTGGCCACCGGCGACGGCATAGCCATGGTTTACCGCGCAAAGGGCACCGTGAAGGACATGGAATTCATTCAGTTCCACCCCACGGCCCTCTATCATCCCGGCGACCGCCCCTCGTTCCTCATCACCGAGGCCATGCGCGGCTACGGAGCCGTGCTCCGCGACCTTCAGGGCCGTGAGTTCATGCATAAATACGATCCGCGCCTCTCTCTCGCGCCCCGCGACATAGTGGCACGCGCCATCGACACAGAAATGAAGCTTGCCGGCTCCGACCATGTGTATCTCGACGTTACCCATAAAGACCCCGATGAAACACGCCGACACTTCCCCAACATATACGCAAAATGCCTCTCTCTGGGCATTGACATCACCAAGGACTACATCCCCGTGGCTCCCGCGGCCCACTATCTCTGCGGAGGCATCAAGGTGGATCTCAACGGAGAATCGTCGATAAAGCGCCTCTATGCCGTGGGCGAATGCAGCTGCACCGGTCTGCACGGAGGCAACCGCCTGGCATCCAACTCGCTCATCGAAGCAGTGGTCTACGCCGACGCTGCCGCCCGGCACGCCTCAGCCGAAATCAGCGGCATCTCGCTGCGCGACGACGTGCCCGACTGGAACGACGAAGGCACACGCCACCCCGAGGAAATGGTGCTGATAACCCAGAGCATAAAGGAAGTGAACCAGATTATGAGCGCTTACGTGGGCATTGTCAGAAGCAATCTGCGACTGGACCGCGCCTGGAACCGCCTCGACATACTCTACGAAGAGACCGAGCGCCTCTTCAAATGCTCAAAGGCGTCGCGCGAGATATGCGAGCTGCGCAACATCATCAATGTGGCCTATCTGGTGATGCGCCAGGCCAAGGAGCGCAAGGAATCGCGCGGTCTGCACTACACCCTCGACTATCCCCCCGTGGCCAGAAAAGACTGACTCCGGCCCTCTCCGCACAATCTTCCGGGCGCCTCCTGCGTTATATATACATATACACGCTTCGGCCACCGACACACGCACACCCGCTATGAAACCTGAACGTCCATATATTCTGCTTGCCCTACTGCTGTTTTTCCTGACGGCATCCGCACAGCAGCCCACACTCGACGACCCCGGCGACGGCAGGATAAACAGCGTGCGCGGTTACTATTATACCGAAATTGACGGTGAACAGGTGCGTATGCTCGTGCTCAACAACGTCACGGTGTATCCTCCGCTCAAATTCAAGAACAAGAAAGAAGAGCAGTTCTACTGGCGCACCGTGCGCGATGTGAAGCGCACGCTCCCCTACGCCAAACTGATCTGCGCCACCCTGCTGGAAACCTACGAATACATCGAGACCTTCCCAACCCAGAAAGAGCGCGAGAAATATCTCAAGGACATGGAGAAGGCCATCTTCGAGCAATACAAGCCTGTGCTGAAGAAATTCACGCGCTCACAGGCCACAATGCTCTGCAAGCTCATAAAACGCGAGACGGACCAGAGCGGCTACAATATCATCAAGGCCTTTCTCGGCTCGTTCCGTGCCGGATTCTGGCAGACATTCGGCCGCCTTTTCGGCGTGAACCTCAAAGTGGACTACAAGCCTGAAAAAGACCGCAAAGACGCCATAATAGAGCGCGTGGCCACCCGCGTGGAACTTGGCCAGCTTTAACAAATCCCGGGATAAGGGAGCAACTTATCCTGATCGAATGTTGGTGCTTTCAAAGATTATCTATAACTTTGTCACCGTGGTAATAATTACCACGGTAATAAAGTATGAAGTTCTATAATCGCACAAAGGAAACAGAAGAATTACGACGGATACAGTCCCGGGCCTTCGAATCGCGGTCGAGAATGACTGTTATCACAGGTCGGCGTCGCATCGGAAAGACATCACTGGCATTGCATGCTACCCGGGGCGAGCAGCCAACGGTATATCTGTTCGTCAGCAGGAAAAACGAGGCCGCATTATGTGAGGAGTTCGCGGGACTAATCTCCACAGCCCTTGATTGCTATGTTCCTCCGGAAATAAAGAGTTTCAGGTCTTTGTTTCAGATGTTGATGGAGCTTGCCAAGACGCGCAAGTTCAATTTGATTATTGACGAGTTTCAGGAATTTTTCAATATAGCCCCCTCTGTATTCAGCGATATACAAAATATCTGGGATTCATATCGCAACGATACTCATGTGAATCTATTGCTTATGGGTTCGGTGTATTCGATGATGCACCAGATATTTGAAAATTATCACGAACCCCTGTTCGGAAGAGCGGATGCAAACATACGCTTATCGGGCTTCGGCACTGAGACAATGAAAGAGATAATGCATGATTTTCGTCCCGGATATACAAACGATGAATTGCTTGCTTTCTATTGTGTCACCGGCGGAGTCCCGAAATATATCGAACTGCTATGTGAGGATACGGATCTGTCAATCGAAAGAATGATTGACTTTATTGTCAGAGAAAACTCTCTGTTCATAAATGAGGGACGCTCCCTTCTTATTGAAGAGTTCGGCAAGGATTATGGTCTGTATTTTTCGGTTCTCAGCTGTATCGCCTCCGGAATAAACACACAGGGTGCGATCGAAAGCACATTGGGTGGGGTGACGGTAGCCGGGCATCTGAAAAGACTGATTGAGGATTATTCGTTAATCAAACGAGTGCGTCCGATAATGTCTAAACCGCGTTCTCAGAACGTGCAATACGAAATCACCGACAATTTCCTGAAGTTCTGGTTCAATTATTTTGACCGTAACCAGACATTGGTCGAACTGAACAACTTCGAGCGTCTCCGTGAGATAGTCAAGTCGGATTACCCGACTTTCTCAGGACTTGCGCTTGAAAAATGGTTTAGGCTGAAGATGATGGAAAGCCATGAGTATTCAGAAATCGGCTCATGGTGGGAACGCAAAAAAGGTAAGGAGGCATATGAGATTGACATAATCGGCATCAAAACTGATGGCAAAACTGCATTAGTCGCAGAAGTGAAACGCCAACGCCGCAATTATGACCATAAACTATTTATGGAAAAGGTAGAGTATATTAAAACGGCTCTTTTATCGAAGTTTGAGATAGAGACGCGGCTGCTGACTTTGGATGATATGTAATCAGAACGTGAGGCGGGAGCCGGTGGAATCGGTGTGCAGGGTGGCAGTCGCGCCTAATATCAGGGGCATGTTGCGCTCCACGTGTCCCACCGGGGCGTTGAATGCCACAGGAATTTGGAGGCCGTGCAGCGCCGAACGTATCATCTCTTCCATCGAAGCGTGGTTCACATCGGGATGATAGTCGGTGAACTGTCCCACAACAATTCCTCGGAGAGTGTCGAGCAGCCCGGCCATACGGAGCTGACAGAGCGTGCGCTCCACTTTGTAGACAGGCTCGGCTATATCCTCCAGAACAAGAATGGAATCGGACTGAAAAGGACTATATGGCGTCCCTATAAGAGCCGAAATCACGGCGAGATTTCCGCCACGCAGTGTGCCCCGGGCCGTTCCCGGAGTGTCGTACTCCGTCTTTCCCCATTCAATCGCATGGGGAGTACCTTCAAGCGCGCCGAAAAGGGCGGCAGTGCAGGAATCGGAATCGTCGGGATGAAGAGCCAGATGGCGCGTCTGAGGGCCGTGGAGCGAAGCAATGCCGCGATGCTGCATCAGGGCATGCAGCGCCGAGATATCGCTGAATCCGATAAGCCATTTGGACGTTTCCTCCAGCCTCAGGGCGTCGAGCGCCGGAAGCAGATGCACCGCACCGTAGCCGCCGCGCGAACACAGCATAGCCTTCACACGCGGGTCATGCCACGCCTCCGTGAAATCCGACAGGCGCTCCTCCACGCTTCCGCTGAACGAACCGTGACGCCCGAGTGCGTGCGGCATAATCCTTACTTCGTAACCACGGCTACGGATTGCCTCCGCAGCTTTCTCCACATTATCTTTTACAGCGGCTCCTGATGGCGACAGAATCGCCACGACATCGCCTTTTCGCAACGGTGGAGGCAATATCATGGCGAGTCAGCTCACAAGCACGTTGATGCCGCGCGCACGCATACCGGCAGCCACTTTCTCAAGCTCCCCGCGGCTCACTTTCTCCAGCCGTTCGGCCGGAGTCTTGCGGTCGATGGAGTAGAGCATCACCTCACGGGGCGCGATGCGCACGTAGGCCTCCGTCAGAGCGGCTATTTCATCGGGGGTAGTGTTGTCAATCCTCTCGCCCTCGTATTCCCCCCTGAGGAGCATTGTCTGCACTATGCACTCAGGGGTGAAGGCAGCTATCCTCTCTATCGCATGCTCGGAGGTATAGGAAGGCGACATAGGGCGGTCAATCAGCCGCATGGTCGATGTTATGGCGGAGTCCAGTTTGAGAATATTGTTGTCGACTTTACGCAGAGCCTCGTCGACCTCAGGCAGTCCCAGACGGGTGGAATTGCTGAGTACGCTTATCTTCACCTGCGGGAAATACTCGTCGCGAAGCTCGATTGTGTCATCCACAATCCCGGAGAATTCAGGGTGAAGCGTAGGCTCGCCGTTGCCGGAGAAGGTAATCACATCAAGATTCTCGCCGGCCTCCTTCATGGCACGGAGCTTGCTTTCAAGAGCCTCTCGCACGCACTGACGTGGCGGCAGACCCGATGTTCCGGGTCCTTGGGCATTGAAGCCCGCCTCGCAGTAAAGACAGTCGAACGAGCACACTTTGCCGTCAACAGGCGATAGATTCACGCCCAGCGACGTTCCGAGCCGGCGCGAATGAATCGGGCCGAACACGGTTTCATGGAAAAGTACGCGCTGCATGGTTTTATCGGGGAAGATTTTCCTGTTCGCTTTCGCGCTTTATGCGAGCCTGCTCTTCAGCTTTCTCTGTGGCCTCACGCTGACGCTCGATTCTTACCGAACGGGGAGCCCAGAAACAACTTGCCAGCGATGCAACGCTCATCAGCGCCATCAGCGCATAGCATACCTTGTAGCCCAACGTGGAGTGTGCGGCTACAAACAATCCGTCGCGGAACACCCAGAGAATGAAATTGGGAATGAAAAACAGTCCCTGCCAGAGACCGGCATACCAGGTGTATGTGACGTCGGGATTTATCTCACAGACGAACACCGCAAGAACTATAGCCACCACAAGGGCGCCCAGCATCAGGAGCATTTTACGTAACATGGCTGAAAGTTTTTATATGAACAGATGTTGAAAAGCGTCGGGACGCCTCAGTCTCTCGACGAGCCGAAGAAACGGAGCAGATAGAGGAAGAGGTTGATGAAGTCGAGATAGAGCGACAGAGCACCGTAGGTAGAGATACGGCCTGCGCTCTCGGCGGGAGCCTGCAGAGCCATAGCCTTGATCTGCTGGGTGTCCCATGCGGTGAGACCGATGAATATCAGCACACCTAAGCCCGATACGATCCAGTCCATCGTAGAGCTCTTCAGGAAAATATTGACAATCGACACGATAATCAGGCCGAAAAGCGCCATTATCAGGTATGTGCCCCATTTGGTGAGATCCTGCGAGGTAAAATAACCGTAGACGCTCATGGCTCCGAATACTCCGGAGCATATAAAGAATGTCTTGGCTATGGAGGCGCCGGTATAGATGAAAAATATCGGGAACAGCATCAGGCCGTTGACCACGGCGAATACGTAGAACAGCAGCGTGGCCAGAGCGGGATTCATGCGGTTGAGACCGCCCGAAACGCTCATCACAATCACAAGCTCAAAACCGAACAGCACCCACATGGCCCAAGAATGGAGCTGGAAGAACTGTATCACGGCGGGAGACTGTATGCAGAATAATGCTGTGAAGGCTGTCACGAGCAGACCGAGGAACATCTTGACATATACGCGCTTCATTATGGCGGAGAGGCGTGTGTCGAGTGCGCGGCCGTCGGACTGCTGATAATAGTTGTTGCCGTTGTAGCTCGGCGGCATTTCATTGTAGTTCATAAGAGTAAATGGATATGATTGCCGGCCACGGATTATAGGCCGGGATTGTTGTTAGATTATTTATATAACACAAAAACTGTGCCAAATGTTACATTCTTTCAGGCACATTGATGCCGAGCAGCCCAAGAGCCGTCTTTACGGTGCGGGCGGTAGTGGCTGAAAGCGCCAGACGCAGCGAGCGCACGGCCGGATCGGTCTCGCCGAGTATGGTGCAGTCGTGGTAGAACTGATTGTACTCTTTCACCAGATCGTAGGCATAGTTGGCGATAAGTGCCGGGCTGTAGGTACGGCCGGCTTCTGACACGGTCGATGGGAAATCGGCCAGACGCTGTATCAGCGCTATCTCGCGTTCGCCGGGCTTCACGGCTGAATAATCGGCTGTCTCAACTCCGCTTTCGGCTGCCTTGCGGAGCACCGAACGGATGCGCGCGTAGGTATACTGGATGAAAGGCCCCGTGTTGCCGTTGAAATCTATGGATTCCTCGGGATTGAAGGTCATGTTCTTGCGGGGATCGACCTTCAGCAGGAAGTATTTGAGCGCGCCCATGCCCACGGTCTCGGCAATAGTGTCTACCTCCTCGGGGGTGGCGCCGTCGAGTTTCTTAATCTCTCCGCGCTCTTCAATCACCTTTTTGGCATCGGCAACCATGTCGGCCATGAGGTCGTCGGCGTCAACCACCGTACCCTCGCGGCTCTTCATGCGGCCGTTGGGCAGGTTCACCATGCCGTAGGAGAAGTGCACAAGATCCTTTCCCCACTTGAATCCGAGGCGGTCAAGCAGGATGGAGAGCACCTGAAAATGATAGTTCTGCTCGTTGCCCACAACGTAGATCATCTTGTCGATGGGATAGTCGCGGTAGCGCAGTTTGGCAGTGCCGATATCCTGCGTCATATACACCGAAGTTCCGTCGGCACGGAGCAGCAGCTTGTTGTCGAGTCCGTCGGCAGTGAGGTCGGCCCACACTGATCCGTCGTCGTGACGCTCCATTATACCCTCTTCCAGACCTTTGAGCACAAGCTCTTTGCCTTCAAGATAGGTGTCGCTTTCGTAATATATCTTGTCGAAGCCCACGCCCATGCGCTGATAGGTGGCGTCGAATCCGGCGTAGACCCATTCGTTCATCTTCTGCCAGAGGCCGCGCACCTCGGGATCCTTGGCCTCCCACTTGCGTAGCATCTCGCGCGCCTCAAGAATAAGGGGAGCCTGGGCCTTGGCCTCGTCCTCGCTCAGGCCCGATTCCATAAGCTCCTTCACCTGCTCGCGGTAATGCTTGTCGAACAGCACATAGTAGTCGCCTATGAGATGGTCGCCCTTCTTTCCGGCCGATTCCGGAGTGGCGCCTTCGCCCCACTTCTGCCAAGCAAGCATCGATTTGCATATATGAATGCCTCGGTCGTTGACAATGTTGGTCTTGACCACGCGGTTGCCACACGCTGCCAGTATCTGCGAGAGGCTGTAGCCCAGCAGTATATTGCGGAGATGTCCCAGGTGAAGGGGTTTGTTGGTGTTGGGCGACGAGTATTCCACCATAGCCAGCGGCGAGGCGTCGGTCACAGGGGTTATGCCCCACTTCTCGTCGGCCGCGATATGTGAGAGTACCGACGACCAGAACGAAGGTTCTATGACAATATTGAGGAAGCCCTTTATCACGTTGAAACGGTCAACTGCCGGCTCGTTGTCCACAAGCCAGTTGCCAATCTCGGTTCCAACCGCCTCGGGCGATTTGCGGGCTGCCTTCACCCACGGGAAAACAACAATAGTGAGGTTACCTTCGAATTCCTTCTTGGTGGTCTGCGGCTGAATGGAAGCGGCATCTGCCTCCACGCCGTAAAGCTCCTTCACGGCCTTTGCCACAGCTTCTACTATAATAGAATCTATTGACATATCGTGTTGTGTTTTATTTATTGCATTTCATTGAACATTATGCGCCTTGACGCCCTGCAAAGTTACAATAAATCAGCCAATCCGCCAACCGCACCCCTTCCTTCCCCTGCAAGAACCGCAGAACAACGTGGGTTCGAGACGCAGAACAACGCAGGAACAGCAGAGTAACGCAGAACTTTATATTTTTACATTATAATATTCCGCGTCATTCTGCGGTTCTGAGACATTCTGCATTCCAACTATAAACACATTAAATGCGATTTACAAATCTGTAAATGCCTTTATCCAGATAGTCTATATTATAATCAAAATCTTTAGCTACTGTAAAGTCTGGAGCTTTGAAATTTATAAGATACCCTAATTTGAATTCTCCAAATTTCAGATATTCAAGAATTTGAGATACTTCTCTTAGACCCATAAAATTCAATGCCTTGAGTTCGACGGGTATTTTGTCTTCAACAAGCAAATCAACTCTAAGAGCTTTCTCTAACCTCATTCCTTTATAGTATACAGGAAAATATACCTGCCGTTCTGAATGGACACCACGTAATTCCAACTCCAGCTGATGAGCCTGTTCATAAGAAGCTTCATATAAGTTACTTCCCAAGATTCTCCTTACTTCGTAAGCAGCTCCGATTATTTTATAACCCAAATTATTCAGCTTATCAGCATCCATGCTGTAAATATAACACTATTTTACAATATAATAAAGAATTCTGCTTCCCTAACTGTTTGGAGAACGCAGAACGGCGCAAAACCGCAGAATGACGCGGAATATATTAATGTAAAAATATAAAGTTCTGCGTTTTTCTGCCGTTCCCGCGTTGTTCTGCGTCTCGAACTATAGGGGAAGCGGCTTTTTTGATGATTCCGGGGATTTTCTGTAATTTTGCCGAAACCAACTGAATGAAAATGAAAATAGCATTGATAGGCTATGGCAAGATGGGCAAGACCATTGAACGGATAGCCCGCAGCCGTGGCCACGAGATAGTGAAGATAATCGACGTCGATAACCGTGCCGAGATGGACAGCGACGAGTTCCGCAGCGCCGACGTTGCAATCGAGTTCACCGCCCCCTCCGCTGCCGAGGACAATTGCCGCCAGGCTCTCGCCCAAGGGGTGAAAGTGGTGTCGGGAAGCACAGGCTGGGCCGACAGTATTCCCGAAATCAAAAAACTCTGCACCCCCGAGGCCGGAGGAACTTTCTTCTGGAGCTCTAACTATAGCCTGGGGGTGAACCTGTTTTTCGCCCTGAACACCTATCTCGCCCGGTTAATGGACGGACTGCCGCAGTACACGCCGTTCCTTACCGAAACCCATCATATCCACAAGCTCGACCATCCCAGCGGCACCGCCATAAGTCTTGCCGAAGGCATAATAGACTCAAACAGCCGCATAGACCGCTGGAGCGAGAACCCCGACGGCGAGGGAAATCTGATTGTGAACCATATACGCCTGGGCGAGACTCCCGGAACGCATACCATCACCTGGGATTCACCCGTCGACAGCATTTCCATTACCCATGAGGCAAAAAGCCGTGAAGGCTTCGCGCTCGGTGCGGTGATAGCCGCCGAATGGGTAGCCGGACAGCAGGGATTCCTGACCATGGACATGCTGATGAAACAACTTCTTGCCGACAGCACACGTTAAGAGAATATGAAAGAAAACAATTATTCCCCGGTGCTTGCCGACTTCATGGCACGGGTGCGCAAAGTTAAGAAAACACGCTGGGTGCGGTTCCTTGTGGTCAGCGCCATATTCGTGGGCTGGGTGGCATGGCTCGGAAGCTGGTGGGTGCTGATTTTCCTGCCGCTCCTGTTTGACATCTACATCACCGGCTACATACCTTTCACATGGTGGAAACGCAGCAAGAACGCCGCCGTGCGCACCGTTATGAGCTGGGTCGACGCGATAATCTACGCTCTGATTCTTGTGTATTTCGTGTTCACTTTCATAGGACAGAATTACGAGATTCCCTCCTCGTCGCTTGAAAAATCGCTGCTGGTGGGCGACTATCTGATGGTCAACAAGATGGCCTATGGTCCACGCGTGCCTATGACTCCCGTGCATTTCCCACTTGTGCAGAACACCTTCCCCATAATCAACACCAAGAGCTATCTGGATTCCCCGCAGTGGGACTACAAACGCCTCAAAGGTTTCGGCCAGGTTAAGACCGGCGATATCGTGGTGTTCAACTTCCCGGCCGGCGATACCGTGGCGCTGAAAGTGCAGAATCCCGACTATTATACTCTGGTGAAAATGTTTGGCCGCAAGGCCATTAACATGAACAAGGACCAGTTCGGCGAAGTGATATACCGTCCCGTAGACCGTCGCGAAAACTATGTGAAGCGTGCCGTGGGTCTTCCCGGAGAGCGCATCAAGATTGTCGACGGCGAAATCTACATCAATGGCGAGAAGCAGCCTATGCCTGCGGACGCCCAGTTCGCCTACTATTACCAGACCCCGTCACGCCTCACCGAGCAGCAGTGGGAAGAGTTCGGTATCGCTGTCGACGACCGTGTGGAGGTGCCGGTAAGCGAATCCGAGATTCCAGGCATCCGCGCCCTCGGCTTCAAGGTTAACCCCGACGGAACCGTTCCGCCGATATATCTCTCGCCCCTCACGGCAGCAATGGTAGAGAAGATGGAAGCATCACCTGCGGTCATCAAACTCATGAAGCAGCCTGCACCGCAGGGCGAGATGCTTTTCCCCGAAGGAGCATCGAAAAACTGGACACGCGCCGACTACGGCGAACTGTGGATTCCCAAAAAGAACACCGCAATACGCCTCACTCCCGCTACCTGGGACATATACAACCGCTGCATACGCAACTATGAGGGCCACCATGACGCTTATCTGGGAGAAGACGGTAAAGTCTACATCGACGGAAAAGCGCAGGATTACTACACCTTCCAGATGGACTACTATTTCATGATGGGCGACAACCGCGACAACTCGCTCGACTCGCGTTACTGGGGTTTCGTGCCTGAAGACCATATCGTGGGCAAACCCATGAGAGTGCTCATGTCGTTTGACAAGGACAAGGGCCTTTTCAACGGAAAGATACGCTGGGACCGCATACTCAAGGATGCCAATGGCGGCTTCTGACATCTCTACCGGAAGGCTTGTGCTCCCTCCGCGCTATCTCGGGTCGGTTGACTATTACGCGGCTATCGTAGCTGCGGGAGGGGGTGTGACCGCTACCGGATGGCGTTTCGACAAGCGCCGGAAAGCCACTCACCGCTGCGTGATTGCCGATACACGCGGACTCCTTACCCTTACGGTGCCTATCGTGAAGCCTGTGAGCCTCACCAGCGCCCGGTGGAACGACATAATCGTCTCTGACCATAACCACTGGTGGAATCTCCACATCACCGCCATGCGCTCGGCCTACGGTCGCACCCCTTTCTATGAGTTCTATGAAGACGATTTCATGGCGATAATCAACTCCTCAGCCGCCGGAAGGCGCCTTACCGACCTCGACCTGGAGCTTGACGCGCTTCTGCGCCGTCTTATGGGCATAGGAGAATATCCCGTAACGGAACATGACGGCATAGAAACAGCCGCCCCCGCCGACGAGCGGGAAGCGGCCGTGGTGAAGTATTATCAGATAAGGAGCGCCGAACTCGGTTTTCTGCCGCATCTGAGCGCGGTAGACCTCCTCTTCAATATGGGCCCCGAAAGCGCCATTGTGCTGCGCGAAATGGCCGCAGGAATATCATTCCCGCACTCCTCCTGACACCATCTTATTACATCATGCCAAGGGCGCGGAGCTCCTCCAGTATCTCGTGGCGCGTGAGACGGCGGCGGCGCTTCAGCGTGTCGGCGAAATCATGACACACGCTTCCTATGCCCGTGTGGTTGAACACACGCGTGAGATAAGTGTAGTTTTTATCAAACAGACGGCCTGACTCATCCTCGTCGAGCGAACAGCTTTCGTTGCCCTGCTCTATGGAGAGGCGGCGCAGACGCTCCCTGACGGCCGGTGAGAGCGGCTTGCGGTCGCGCACTATCGAGCGGCACATCACATTGGCAAGCGACATGGCCAGCGTGAGATTATAATTCTGGAGAATGCGGTTCCACACCGATTTGGCCGAAAGAGCCGGCGAGCCGGTGAAATAAAAATCATCTGTCATTTCAAGCATGGAGCCCGGATTGGCATCGAGATCCACGGCCGCGAGATATCTCTCGCCGTCAAACACCACTACCGCCACTGCCATTCCGGTAGCGCCATAGCATTTGTCGTCTTCGTTTTTATATCCTAATGTTTCTTCCATCTCTCAGTATTTAGAGCTTATTCTTAAAACAAACATTTATATTAACGGGTTTAGTCTGCTCCCGGAGGAAACCGACTCTCAGTTTATCACAACTATTTTTCCCAAAGCCACATCGCCCGCAGTGGAAGCCATTACATAATACACTCCGGCGGGAGGACGGCGCGAAGCCATGTTCCACACGAAGGTGCCTCCCTCGGCGCGTCCGCGCGCAACCACCGCGCCCGATACCGATACAATCTTCACCAGGGCGCCATCGGTAAGACCGTCGATATGCACTATTCCCTGCGACTCCGGCTTCACCGGATTGGGATATATCTTCAGCTCCGTAAGCTCCCCGCTGTCGGGAGCCGTGTCCGATTCAAAACGCACCAGTCCGCGTGGCGTGCCTATATATATACTGCGTCCCATCGGGTCGGCATACACGCAATTCACCGCCATAGCAGGGAGCGGGGAATTATCCGGCGTGAAATGCTCAAGTATGGCGCTCCCGTCGGCCGACACCACATAAACGCCGCTGTTTTCCGTGGCTATCCATTTACGCCGGGCAGCATCCACGCTCATATCATTTATCACCTCGTCGGCAAGAAGATAGTCAGCCAGACCGGAGCCGTCGTCGCGCGGCACTTTCAGATGTCTTGCCGTGACCTCTTTTTCCACAGCCGCGGCCGGATTTTCTATACGGTAAATGCCGTTTTCAAGAGTTCCGAGCCACACAGAACCGTCAATATCCTCCATTATGGCGCTTACCACGCAGTCAGAAAGCAGTCGCCCGTCCTGGTCAGTTATGCAGTCGTAGAGCCTGAAACGGTCGTCGGTGATATCATCAGGTGTTCCTCCGGTATGGCATGCAAGGAGTATCTGCGATTTTAGTTTATCGGTGATGAACACCATCGGCGAGCGGCGGCACACGAGAATCTTCGAATCCATATCACCCAGATAACCTTCGGCGGCGGGAACTATCCAGTCAGAAGCCTTCACATCCTCCGGATCCAGAAGAGTCTTTTCCTTAGGAAGCACCATAAGGGCCTGGTCGGTGTAGTTGTCGTGATTGCTCACCACCCACAGATTGCCTCCTTTGTCGAACGCAAGGGAATAGACTATCCATCCCCAAACGGGCTTCAGCGGAGAGTTGGACGAGGTATATCGCCCTGCAAACTTTCCCGAGCGGGTCATATACAGTCCGTCATTTCCCGTGCCTATAAACATAATGGATGTGTCGGCAGGATTCTCGGCTATGGAGGTCACGGCAAACGGATACAGCCCGTAGGATTGCTGCAGATCTGCTGTCATATCGCAAGCGGCATATACGGGATAGGGGGTGACATCCTTTATCCGGTCGGTTTCAATATCTATGCACGCGGCTTTACCGGGGATATCATAACCGTTGTAACCTTCGGGAAAGCCGAAACGGAAAGATGTCGGCCCATGGTTTATGGCATACAGACGCTTGCCGTCGGCCGACGGAGTAAGATAACATACCTCGTCAACCGACATTTCTGACGGACGGAAACGCTCATTCACCAGTTCTACAGTACCATTATCGTTCACACGGTAGGCTGCCACGCCGTGACGCGAAAGCGCCCAGAGGGTATCATCCGACGGCCGAATTCCAAGTATATCTCCCTTTATTTCCTCCGGAAGGGTGCACAGGGTGTCTTCCTTACCCGAAACGGAATTGAAGCGATACAGCCTCTCTGAATCGCAATAAAACAGTTCCTCGCCGTAGGCAATCCACTGCTTTATTCCCGCGACGGAAACGGCTGTCAGCTCACCGGCGCCAAGGGCGTCAGGATTTATCCGGGTTATCCGCAGGAGGTCACCCATCACCATCAGGGAATCCCCTCCGGCATGGCGCAGCCTCGCGTCGCCTACAGGAAGCAAAGCGCGGGTAAACGAAAGGCGGTCTATACGGCCATCTTCCGGAATGACCCGCAGAGTATCACCTGCGGCCATAAACAGATTGCCGTCCATCAAAGCCACTCCGCTCACATTGCATCCGTAGTTGCCGTATTTCACTACCCGGCCACGCCCGGTGTCAACCTTCACTATTCCGAAGTCAGTAGCCAGAAACATCTCCTTGCCTCTGAATGCGGCGTCATTGAACGTGAAGGGTCCGGAAAGCTGCGAGTCGGCTATGTCAGACACATATTTCACCTTCCCGTCGGAAGCCATCAGGTCTATACCGCCGTTTTTATAGCATACGGCAAGACATTTCTCCGACGGATTATAAAAAATCCGGGAAATATCATGGCCGTGAAGCCCGCTTGTGGCGGTAAAGGACACAGTCTCTTCCTTTACAGTATCGTAACCGAACAAAGAGCCTCCGGAAAGTATATACACCATCCGGTCCGTAGCCACTACCTGCTGCGGAGGAGCAGCAAATGCCTCATAAACTTTCCAGCTGCCTGTCACTCCTCCCGCGGCAGATGCCCCGAAAGAGCCGCAAAGAGCCATAGCCACCGCAATCGCGGCGGCGCATAGCTTCATTATATGCTTACCGGCAACAGCAGCTGACATATCTCTCACTTTCTTGCGAGAAACTCCATGAGTTTGCGTGTAGCGCGTCCGCGGTGGCTTATGGCGTTTTTCTCCTCGGCCGACATCTCGCTGAATGTGCGGCCGCTGTTTTCGGGAACGAATACGGGATCATAACCGAAGCCTCCGCATCCGGAAGGCTCACGGGATATGGTTCCGTCCACTCTTCCCTCGAATATATGTTCCTCGCCGTCTATTACAAGAGCTATCACGGTCGAGAAGTGCGCTTTACGGTTATCCTTGTCGGCCATTCGCTCAAGCAGGAGCTTCATATTGGCTGCGGAATCGTGACCAGGCCCGGCATAACGCGCCGAGTAGACGCCCGGCGCGCCGTCGAGTGCATCGACCATCAGACCGGTATCGTCGGCAAAACAGTCGTAACCGTATCGTTCCTTCACCCACCGTGCTTTTATCAGGGCGTTGCCTTCAAGAGTGTCGGCGGTTTCGGGAATGTCGTCATGGCAGCCAATTTCGGCAAGCGACACCACATTCCATTCTTCCCCGGCTATCCCGCGCAGCTCCCCGAGCTTATGGGCATTATTGGTGGCAAACACGATAGTGCGCTTTTCCATCTCTCAGGCCACTACAATGTTCACAATCTTGCGGGGAACCACTATCACACGCTTCACGCTCTTTCCTTCGAGCCACTGTGCGGCCAGAGAGTGGGAGAGCGCTGTTTTCTCCACCTCGTCGGAAGGTGTGTCGGCGTCCACCTCTATGGTGAATCTTACCTTGCCGTTGAACGACACGGCATATTTCACCTTGTCCTCCTTGATGTATTCCTCGTTGAACTGCGGCCATACGGCATCGCACACTGTCGTGTCGTGGCCTACGGCATGCCAGAGTTCCTCTGCCACGTGCGGAGCAAACGGAGCCAGAAGCACAAGCAGCTGCTCGAGCACCAGACGGCTGTGGCATTTCTGCTGTGAAAGCTCGTTTACGCATATCATGAATGCGGCCACCGAGGTATTAAACGAGAATCCCTCTATATCAGAAGTCACTTTCTTTATAAGCTTGTGGATGGACTTCAGATTGTCGCGTGTAGGCTCGGAATCATCCACAAGAAGGTTGTCGCCCTTGTAGAAGAGGCCCCAGAGTTTCTTTATGAAACGGTTCACACCGTCGATGCCGTTTGTGTCCCAGGGCTTGCTCTGCTCCAGCGGGCCGAGGAACATCTCGTAAAGGCGGAGAGTGTCGGCTCCGTAGCGCTCCACGATATCATCGGGATTCACCACGTTGAACATCGACTTCGACATCTTCTCAACGGCGTAGCCGCATACATATTTGCCGTCCTCAAGCACAAACTCGGCAGTTGCGAATTCCGGACGCCAGTTGCGGAAGGCGTCTATGTCAAGAATATCGTTGTTGACTATGTTCACGTCCACATGGATAGGCGTCACATCATACTGGTCGCGCAGATTGTAGCTTACGAATGTGTTGGTGTCCTTTATTCTGTAGACGAAGTTGCTGCGGCCCTGGATCATGCCCTGGTTCACAAGCTTCTTGAAGGGTTCGGGTTCGCACACATATCCAAGGTCGTAAAGGAATTTGTTCCAGAAACGGCTGTAGATAAGGTGGCCGGTGGCATGTTCGGTGCCGCCTATATAAAGGTCGACGTTGCGCCAGTAGCTGTCGGCCTCCTTGCCCACGAGCGCCTCGCTGTTGTGCGGGTCCATATAGCGCAGATAGTAGGCCGACGATCCGGCGAATCCTGGCATCGTACACAGCTCCAGAGGGAAGCCTTCGGAGTTCACCCAGTTCTTTGCACGTCCCAGAGGAGGCTCACCGGTTTCGGTAGGAAGATATTTGTCAACCTCAGGCAGAAGCAGCGGCAGCTCTTTCTCAGCCACCACGTGAGGCACGCCGTCCTTATAATATATGGGGAACGGTTCGCCCCAGTAGCGCTGACGGCTGAATATGGCGTCGCGCAGACGGTAGTTGACCTTTACCTTTCCTATGCCTTTTTCCTCGATGAAGCGTTTGGCTGTGGCTATGGCATCTTTCACTTCAAGTCCGTCGAGCGACAGAAGTTCCGAGCTGGAGTTCATCATGCGTCCGCTTTTGGCGTCGAACGACTGCTCGCTAACGTCGGCACCCTCTATCAGAGGTATTACGGGCAGATCGAAATGGCGTGCGAAAGCATAGTCGCGGCTGTCGTGGGCCGGTACGGCCATAATGGCGCCGGTGCCGTATCCTGCGAGCACATAATCGCTCACCCATACCGGGATTTTTTTGCCGGTAAGCGGATTGACGGCGTAGGAACCGGTGAACACACCGCTCACCTTCTTGTCAATCATTCGCTCGCGCTCCGTCTTGTTCTTTATGCTGTCTATGTAGGCCTTTACCTCCTCGCGGCGTTCAGGTGTGGTGACTTTCTCCACATATTCGCTTTCGGGAGCAAGTACCATGAAAGTGACTCCAAACACCGTATCGGCGCGTGTGGTGAAAATCTCAAGCTCCACGTCGGAGCCGTCGATGGGGAAACGCATCTCGGCTCCCTCCGACCGTCCTATCCAGTTGCGCTGGGTCTCTTTCAGGGAATCGGTCCAGTCAATGGTATCAAGGCCGTCGAGCAGACGCTGGGCGTAGGCCGACACGCGCAGACACCACTGATACATGAGCTTCTGCTCCACAGGATAACCGCCGCGGATTGACACTCCCTCGCTCACCTCGTCGTTGGCAAGCACGGTGCCGAGCTTCGGACACCAGTTGACCATCGTGTTGCCCAGATAGGCTATACGGTAATTCATCAGAGTGTCGCTCTTCTGCTTTTCATCCATGGCTTTCCACTCAGAGGCCGTGAAGTTCAGTTCCTCACCGCAGGCAGCATTGACGCCTTCGCTTCCTTTTTCTTCAAAATGCTTCACAAGGTCGGCAATGGGCATAGCGCGATCGAGACCGCGGTCGTAGTAGCTTTCAAACATCTTTATGAAAGCCCACTGTGTCCAGCGGTAGAATTCCGGATCGCAGGTGCGTATACTGCGGTTCCAGTCGTAGCAGAAACCTATTTTGTTGAGCTGCTCGCAATAGCGGGCTATGTTTTTCTGAGTGGTTATCTCGGGGTGCTGGCCGGTCTGTATGGCATACTGCTCGGCGGGAAGGCCGTAAGCATCGAAGCCCATCGGATGCAGCACATTGAATCCCTGCAGGCGTTTGTAGCGCGAATAGATGTCGGAGGCTATGTAGCCCAGCGGGTGTCCTACATGCAGTCCGGCACCCGAGGGGTAGGGAAACATGTCGAGCACATAATATTTAGGTCTGGCCTGGTCAATCTCTGTGGTGTACACATTTTTTTCTTTCCAGTAGTTCTGCCAGCGCTTCTCTATATCTTTATGATTGTATTCCATATCTTGATTTATAAAGTTGGTTTCACTTGTTTTCTGACATCTCGAGCATTCTCTCTATCGGGCGTCTTGCCTTGTCGATGATATCAGCATCCACATTCACCTCCGGCAGTTCATAGCGCAGGGTGTTGTAAAGCTTCTCGAGGGTGTTGAGTTTCATATATGCGCATTCGTTGCAGGCGCAGGTGGAGTCTTCCGACGGCGCGGGGATGAATGTCTTGTCGGGATATTTGCGGCGCATCTCGTGGAGTATGCCACTTTCCGTGGCCACTATAAATTCCTTGGCGGGCGATTGACCGGCATAGTCCAACAGCACGGCAGTCGATCCGAGTTTGTCGGCTATCATGCGCAGCGGGCGGCTGCACTCGGGATGCACAAGCAGCGGCGCTCCGGGATGTTCCTTCTTCAACGCCTCTATCTTCTCGAGTGAGAATTTTTCGTGTACATGGCATGCTCCGTCCCACAGTACCATATTCCGTCCCGTCACGGAATTTATATAGTCGCCGAGGTTACGGTCGGGGCCGAACACAATTTTCTCGTCGGCCGGCAGCGCCTCCACTATCTTGCGCGCGTTGCCCGAGGTCACCACTATATCCGTAAGAGCTTTCACCGCCGCAGAGGTATTCACATAGCTTATCACCGTATATCCGGGATAATCCTTCATAAACGCCTCGAGCTCCGGAGCCTGGCAGCTGTCGGCAAGCGAGCAGCCGGCATTGACATCAGGGCACAGCACCTTTTTGTCGGGGCAGAGTATCTTGGCGGTCTCGGCCATGAAGTGCACGCCACACATCACTATGATCGGAGCGTCGCATCGGGCGGCAATGCGTGCCAGCGCCAGCGAGTCGCCTATGTAGTCGGCCAGGTCCTGGATTTCTCCCTTCTGATAATAGTGGGCCATGATGACGGCTCCCTTCTCTTTCTTCAGCCTCAGTATTTCCTTCTTCAGGTCGACGCCGTTTTCAACTGGAGCGTCAACATAGCCTTTATCCACATTCATCATTATTATTGTTTAGAATAAAATTTTAAAATTTAAATCTTCCATCACCACTAATATAGCCTGTTGATAAGTGCAATAACTTTTAGTGCTATTTCTTGCATATTAAGTTATTAAACCCTCATCATCAATCATGCTCAGGTTATCAACACTTGAAAATTATGGCTGATAAGCAATTAGCATGGTTATTAACATGGTGTGAATAATATGCAAAGTTAATAACTTTTACCCATTTCACAGCCCTGAAAGTGAGGAAAACCGAGTTGAAAACACTCTGAAAGTAAAGGTTAACTTTTTTGGAGTTTGCTCCGTGGCTGTTATATAGCTCGGCAAACGCTTGTTTCCAAATAAAGTTATGGAAAGTTAGCCGAAATCTTTTCAACTTTATCAACACACTTATCAACATCTCTTTTTTCACTGTTATTTCCATTTTCTTCCTTTCTTTTTCCTTCCGTTTTCTGCCTACAAAATTACTCATATCGCGGCCGCCTCACCCCGCTTTTCCCTCCCTACTTTTCAACCGTTTCTTAAGTGTAAAAAATCCACCATTATGTAAGTATGGTATACGATTTTTAAAGAAAAGTGGTTTCAAAACCGCTAAATGTAGGGCTGTTCTATAGAACAGCCGAATTCAATGGTCTTATTCTCAGTGGATGAACGAGCGTTCATCCCTACAATTTGGAAAGTAATTAGATTATTGCAACACCTTCCCACTCTTTCATGACACACAATAATGCATTCAAGTCGATAGAGAAACAGACACTTCATGTGAGCCCCGGAGGAGCGGTTTCTGTACAACTGGCTGCGTCAGCTACCAGAATAGGATGTCTTCCCAGTAAATGCGGCGAGCCTGGGAATGGCGATGCCGCATAAAGGCGACAGCATGGGCTGCCTGCGTTTCCGCCGTAAATAAAATCCCGCAATTTGCGGGATTTTGTGAAGGCTTAACTATAGGAAGTTGGGAGGAGAAGGATTTTTGATGTAAATTTGCATTCTGCAAGGCCTACGGGGTTTGCAGCTGACCAATTCACATCCATAGAATCACAGATGATTGCATTGCGCGGTATCACCAAGAAGTTCGACTCCCTGCAGGTGCTCAAAGGCATCGACCTCGACATAGCACGTGGCGAGGTGGTGTCGATTGTAGGGCCCAGCGGCGCGGGCAAGACCACGCTGCTGCAGATCATGGGTTCGCTCGAGCGTCCCGATTCAGGTTCGGTGGCCTACGACGGCGAGGAGATATTCCTGCTGAATGACAATAGGCTGGCCAGGTTCCGCAACCGCAACATCGGATTCGTGTTCCAGTTCCATCAGCTTCTGCCCGAATTTTCCATGCTTGAAAACGTGGCTATGCCGGCGCTGATTGGTGGCAAATCACGAAAGGAGGCCTTTGCCGAGGCAATGCGGCTGATAGAATATCTCCATCTCGAAGACCGTGCCGCCCACCGTCCCGCAGAGCTTTCGGGCGGAGAGCGTCAGAGGGCGGCCGTGGCGAGAGCGCTCGTGAACAATCCGCGCGCCGTTCTTGCCGACGAACCTTCAGGAAGCCTCGACAGCCACAACCGCGAGGAGCTCCACAGGCTTTTCTTCGACCTGCGGCGCGATTTCGGCCATACGTTCGTGATTGTGACCCACGACGAATCCCTGGCGCGCCGCGCCGACCGCATGATCACGATCCGCGACGGTGCGGTGACCGACATCACCGTCAGAACCGATGCAGAATAATCACATAACACAAAAATAAATCCAACTCATAATTTTAATTTACATCCTACTATCTATGAAAAAAATCATCAGTACACTCGCGATTTTCATCTGTGCCCTTATTCCGGCAGTGATGTTTACCTCCTGCCTTGACAATGACGACGAAGGCAAGAACCAGATACTTACAAGCAATTTCGTGACCTACGAGGGCATGCGCGGAGGTAAACCTGTGTTCACCTATGTGAATCCCAAGACTCAGGCTACCGTGACCCTTACGGGCGACCTCACCGACCTCAAGAATGTGAATGAAGGCGACCGTTGCTTCCTCACCTATTATCTGCCCGCAGGTATCCCCGACGACGCTTTCACCGATTCGCAGATAAAGATCATGCAGCTTGTAGTGGCCCTGACTGCCAGAATAGAGGAAGGTCAGGCTATACAGGAAAACGATATCCCCGGTCTTGACCTCAATCTGCGTACGATGTATGTCAACGGCTATTATCTCAATCTGCTCGCCACTTCCTATTTCGGCGATAAGCCTGAATTCAAAATCACCTACGTGCCCGAATCCATCGAGACCGGCACAGCCGAGATCTATATTGTTTTCAATGCCCAGACCAATGATGCCGCACGCGACCTCGATGTGCCCGCATCGTTCAACATCGCTGCAATCTGGAATAATCCTAACGTAACCGCCATCAACGTGCATCTGCGCAATTCCAATTCCGCTCTCGGCCGTTCACCATTCCTGATTAAAAAAGCAAACTGAAAAATGGAAAAAAACAATAAGAACCCCAACGAAATTAAAATCGAGGTGCGCCCCGAAGTGGCCGGAGGAATCTATTCCAATCTGGCCCTGGTGAGCCACAGCCCCAATGATTTCTTTGTAGACTTCATTATTGTGACCCCCAATTCTCCGGTGGCGCAGGTGGAGTCCCGCATTATCCTCACCCCGGAGAATGCCAAGAACCTTGTGCATGCCCTTGCCGAAAATGTGGCGCGCTACGAGGCAACCTTCGGTGAAATCAAGCAGCGCGTTCCCCGCCAGCCGAAGCCCCAGGGAGGAATACCCAATCCGTTCTCAGGTCCGGCAAACGCCTGACACATTCTTCCAGACCACACAGATAAATTCCCACTCCTAATTCCGCTCAAAAATGAAACCCAACAACTTCACCATCTATAATTCGCTTTCGCGAAAGAAAGAACTCTTCCGTCCCGTCCACCCCGGAAGGGTGGGAATGTATGTGTGCGGTCCTACCGTATATGGCGACGGGCATCTGGGACACGCCCGTCCCGCCATTACTTTCGATGTGCTTTTCCGCTATCTGACACATCTCGGTTATAAGGTGCGCTATGTGCGTAACATCACCGATGTGGGCCATCTCGAACACGATGCCGACAGCGGCGAGGACAAGATAGCCAAGAAAGCGCGCCTCGAACAGCTCGAGCCTATGGAGGTGGTGCAGTATTACCTCAACCGCTACCATCACGATATGGAGCGCCTCAATGTGCTTCCTCCGTCGATCGAGCCTCATGCCTCGGGCCATATCATCGAACAGATAGAGTACATCAAGAAAATACTGGAGAGCGGTTACGCCTACGAGAGCCACGGATCCGTGTATTTCGATGTGCCCAAATACAACCGCGACCATAACTACGGCAAGCTTTCCGGACGCAATATTGACGAGCTTCTCGCCACAACCCGCGACCTCGACGGTCAGGAGGAGAAACACAATCCGGCCGACTTCGCCCTGTGGAAGAAAGCCTCGCCCGAACATATCATGCGCTGGCCTTCGCCCTGGAGCGACGGTTTCCCCGGCTGGCACCTTGAGTGCTCTACCATGGGCGAGAAATACCTGGGCGTTCCCTTCGACATCCACGGCGGCGGAATGGACCTCAAGTTCCCTCACCACGAATGCGAGATAGCGCAGTCGGTGGCCCACAACGGCAGCGACACCGTGAATTACTGGATGCACAACAACATGATTACCATCGACGGCAAGAAGATGGGTAAATCACTGGGCAATTTCATAACGCTCGAACAGTTCTTCAACGGCGACCATCCCCTGCTGGCGCAGCCCTATTCTCCCATGACCATCCGCTTCTTCATCCTCCAGGCTCATTATCGCGGAACGGTAGATTTCAGCAACGAGGCTCTGCAGGCGTCTGAAAAAGCACTGCAGCGCATGCTCGAGGGCTATCGCCGTCTGCAGTCGCTAAAGCCTTCGGATGTCTCCACAGTAAGCGTGCAGCCACTTGTGGATGCCTGCTACGAGGCTCTCGACGACGACCTGAACACTCCCGTGGTCATCGCCAACCTTTTCGAGGCATGCAGCATCGTCAACAAGATAAACGACGGCACCGAGAAAGCCACACAGGCCGACATCGATCTGCTCCGTACGCTTTTCGACACATTCCTTGTGGATATTCTCGGCATACGTGTGGAAACCTCAGGCGTAGCCGACGACGGTACCGACATGAAGCCTTTTGAAGGCGCCGTTGACCTCCTGCTCGAGATGCGCGCCAAGGCCAAGGCCGAGAAAGACTGGACCACAAGCGACCTCATCCGCGACCGTCTGGCCGCCATAGGTTTTGACGTGAAGGATACCAAAAACGGTTTTGAGTGGAGCGTCAAAAAGTAACGCTGCGTTCCGGCCATGACAAAAAACGTTCTTAAAGCTCATGCAGCCATCCTTCTTGCCAATCTCTGCTGGGGCATAAATTCCCCGGTCACGAAATCGGTCCTGATGGAAGACTGCATAAGTCCCATAGCGCTGAGCGCCATCCGTATAGGTGGCGCTTCGCTGCTTTTTTTGCTTCTCGGGCTGTTTCTTCCGCAGTCGGTGGCTCCGCGCGAGAAGATAGCGCGCGCCGATATATGGAAAATAGTTGCGGCGTCGGTGCTGATGATCAGCGCCAACCAGGGTCTCTACATCATAGGCATAGGATTCACCAATCCAATCGACTCGGCCGTGATGTGTTCCGTCACTCCACTGCTCACCATGATTCTTGCCGCATGGCTGCTTCATTATCCCGTTACGCGGCTGAAACTTCTCGGCGTGGTCATGGGAATGGCAGGGGTGATAATGCTCGTGTGGGGCAACCGTGCCGGTGCCACGGCCACCAATCCCGTGCTCGGCGACCTGTTGTGTCTTGGCGCGCAGATGGCGGCCGCTCTTTACTATGTGCTTTTCATGGGGCTTATAGAGCGCTATCATCCTTTCACGCTCATGAAGTGGATGTTTTATATCTCTGCCCTCACATACGTGCCGCTCTGCCTGCCGGAGCTAATTGATGCCGATTATGCGGCCGTTTCCGTAAGCAGCTGGGGTGGAATCGCATTCATTATCGTATTCGCCACGGTTCTCTCCTACCTCGCCATTCCCTTCGCTCAGCGCTGGCTCCGGCCTACGGTGGTAAGCATCTACAATTACCTGCAGCCAGTGGCGGCTGCAGTTGTGGCCGTGTGGATTGGCGTGGGAAGTCTCAGCGCCGCGAAACTCGCCGCCATCGCCCTGATTTTTGTTGGTGTCTATTTCGTTACCACCGGAACAAGAGATTCGCGCAGTGAGCAGCCTACTCCTTGATGCCGTAGGCGAGGTCGCCCGCGTCGCCCAGACCGGGCACTATATAGGAATGGGAATTGATTTCATCGTCGATTGCGGCTGCCCACACTGTGGTACGGTCGTCAGGGAAAGTATTTTTCACATATTCAATGGCCTGACGCGAGGCAATCACCGACGCAACATGCACCTTGGCAGGAGTTCCTTTAGTGAGCAGGACGCGGTAGCTCAGTTCCATCGAGGCGCCGGTGGCGAGCATCGGGTCGGCTATTATCAGCGTCTTGCCATCGAGTTTCGGAGAGGCAAGATATTCTATGAATACATCGAAATTTTCCTTTTCCTTGTATTTTCTGTAGGCCGATACAAAGGCATTCTGGCTATGGTCGAATATATTGAGAAACACTTTGTGAAAAGGAACTCCATCGCGCAAAATCGTGGAAAGAAACAATTCCTCGT
>VSPV01000039.1 GCA_009775605.1 Paramuribaculum sp. | reverse complement strand
GGCCACGACCTTCCCTCTATTTATAAGGAGACCGCCTTCGCCGGGCTCCTTATAAATAGAGGGAAGGTCGTGGCCGGTCTGCTTCATGGCCTCGACCACGCGGTCGAACGACACGCGATGTGCACCGTCGGTAAACGCCGAATACAGGTTGGCGTCCAGAGCGCGCGCGGCGGCGTAAGCGTTGCGTTCTATGCACGGTATCTGCACCAGACCGCAAACCGGGTCGCACGTCATTCCCAGATGGTGTTCCAGACCCATTTCCGCGGCATATTCTATCTGGGCCGGAGAACCGCCGAAAAGCTGGTTGGCAGCGGCGGCAGCCATGGCGCACGCCACGCCTACCTCGCCCTGGCATCCTACCTCGGCACCTGATATCGAGGCATTCTGCTTCACCACATTGCCTATGAGTCCGGCGGTAGCAAGCGCGCGGAGTATGCGTGCCTCGGAGAAATCACGGCTCTTCTGCAGATGGTAGAGAACGGCCGGCAGCACTCCGCACGAACCGCAAGTGGGAGCGGTGACTATCTCGCCGCCCGAAGCGTTTTCCTCGCTCACCGCGAGAGCATAGGCAAACACGAGGCCGCGCGACTGAAGGTTGCTCTTGTAGCCCTGCGCGCGCACCAGATAGGTCACGGCGCGGCGCGGCAACTTGAGCGGGCCCGGAAGGACACCCTCGCGGTCGATGCCACGTTCCACAGCGGCACGCATCGTTTTCCACACCTTCGAAAGATACTCCCATATCTCGGGGCCTTCGCAGATTTCCACATACTCCCAGAAGCTGCGGCCATTTTCCTGACACCATGCGAGAATCTCGCTGAGCGTGTTGAGAGGATAGACCTCCTCCGACGTCACCGCTCCTTTCTTCCCTTCCTCGGCCAATGCTCCGCCGCCCACGCTGAACACCGTCCAGTCGTCGGCCACGTTGCCGTCGGCATCGAAAGCGCGGAATCGCATGCCGTTGGGATGGAACGGAAGGAATGTCTGCGGCTCCCAGATTATCTCCACGGGTGCCGACGGCTTTAGAGTGTCCTCGATAGCCACGTCGGTAAGGTGTCCGCGGCCCGTTGCGGCCAGACTGCCGTAAAGCGTCACCTCGAAGCGGGCGGCGCCGGGATTGCGTTCAAGAAAAATGGTTGCCGCCTTGCGCGGACCCATGGTGTGTGAGCTCGAAGGGCCGGTGCCTATTCGGTAAAGTTCCCTGATGGATTGCATAATATATTCTGATTTAAGGATTTTGTACTATACTTGACGTCATTTCTTCTGCATAGCGCCATACGGCCCCTGATGCATCGGAATGAGCGATGTCTGTCTGCTGAAAAACCGCGGTTCCCGTCGCACGAACCTCCAGAGAGGCCAGCGCCGGGAACCGTGATATTTTACTTTATAGAATCTGTAAGCTCAAGGCCGCGGCATATTACTCGCGGAAGAACTTATAGATATTGTTCTGCACTTTCTTGTTGCCGAGGAGCACTGCGGTGATGTTCTGGGCGAGGCTCTGCGGGCCGAGTGTGCGGGCATACTGCATTGAAGCCTCGCGGAACTCGTAGGGACGGCCTTCGGTGTCAACGTCGGTAACCTCTACCACAAGCACACCGGTGTTGCCCTTCATCGGGCCAACGGTCTTGCCTTTGGGAGTAACGGAAACCACGCCTGCCACCTCAGCTCCGGCGAAGCCGGGGTTGAAGATATTGATCTGACCGAAGTTCACGGTTGCGGAATCAACATCCACGCCCATAGCCTTGGCATATTCAGCAACGGTCTTGCCTTTACCGGCATACTCGCTGATGAGGAACTCGGCTTTCTTGTTATTGCGGACCTCGGCGGTAAGAATTGCCTTCACCTGAGGATCGCTGACGGGAGTAAAGTCTTTGTAGACGTCGTCGAGGGCGGCAGCCACGAAGCGGCCGGTCTGCTCGTTGCCGAAGATACCGCTCACGCTGCCTTTCTTGGCGTCAAGCGCCCAGGCAACCACGTTGCGGGTGTCGGGAATGCCGTTGAGGAGCGGTGTTGAGTCGGAAACTCGTGCGGGGATGGCCTGATAGCCTGCGGCGGCGGCGCTGTCGGCGAAAGCGGCTGCTGTCTTATGCTCGGCAACGTATTTCTGAAGCTTGTCCTGAAGAGCGTTGACAGTGGTCACGGAAGGCTCAACGCTGAACGAAACCACTGCGAGATCTACAACCGAAACCGGAGCACGGCGGTTGCGCACACGGATCAGGGTGTTCTGGGTGGCCGTAGCAGCGGTGTCGGCCACTACAACAGTGCCGAGAGCCGCAGATGAGAGACGGTCCTTGAACTGGGCCACCTGGGGATCGAGAAGCGAAAGCCAGATGCTGTCATTGCCGTTGGCCACGGCGGTAAGAGTGCTCATATCATTGAGCTTGGTGCCGTTGTTCATGGCGGTCATCACCGAGTCCATGGCTTCCTTGCTGCCCTGAACGTTCACTATGTCCACGAGCACGGAGTCAGTCTGGTTGGAGCGTCCGAACACTTTTGCGAGGGTGAAGTCGTTGCCTACGCGGCTCACAAGGGCTGCGCGGCCGGCGGCGGCGCTGTCGGCGAACTGCTTGATGCGTTCGTCGGCAATGCTCTGCGAGGCGATGGTGCGGCGGTCGGCCACGAAATCGGTATAGTCAGCTATGCCTTCGAGGTCGGCTTTCTCATTGAGGGCCGCGATGGCATTTTCCACGCGCTGCTCGGCGGCGGTCACATCAGCCTGCGAAGGAGTGATTTCCACGTTTATATAGCTTACCATGCGCACGGGCTCCGAAAGAGCGTAGTCCTGCTTGTTTTTCTGCCACTGCTGCTCGAGCTCCTGGGGAGTCACGGCGAAGCGCTCGTCGTTGTCGGGAAGCGAGCTGAACGACTTGCGGGCGAATGCCACGTGGCTTGTTGCGAGATTCTCGTCGTAGAGCTGCTTGGCGTCAAGTTCGTTTGCCACGAGAGTGCCGAGGAAAAGTGTCTGGAATTTCTGGTTGAGGAGCATCTGCTCGGTCTGCTGCTCGAGCGACATCCAGTAGCTGCGCAGCTGGACGGCCATCTGTTCGTCGACGCCGTATTTTGCGGGGTTGAATGCCATGTCGTGAAGCTGCGATGCCGAAGGAACGCCTACCTGCTGCTGGACCATGCGGTCGATCACGGGAGCGCCGGTGCCGAGCATGGCGTTGCTGAGCTCGCTGTCGGTAACGGTAAGACCGAGCTTATCGAATTCGTTCTTGAAAAGAACCTGACCCACCATGTTGCTGAGCACCTGCTGCTGGAGCGAGGGATAGTCGACCTTGCGGCCCGAAGCCTGGGCCTGCTGGGCGGCCTGCTCTACGTTGCGCTGGAACTCCTGAACGTCTATTGAGGTTCCGTCGACTTTCGCAATTGTGGAACCGGTGCCGAACTGAGTGCGGCCCGATGTAAAGAAGTCACCAATCACGAAAGCCAGGAGGCCGGCTCCGATAATGATGAGCACAAGCACTGATTTGCTTCTGATTTTCTGTAATGTTGCCATTTATAATTACTATGATTTTTGTATTTTCTGTGTAATCACGGGTTATGATGGTCCGCGCCTGAACACTCAGGCGCGAACATCGCACAAAGATAAGGCTTTTTCCCGTTCATACAAAATTTTACCGCCTGCGCGGCCTCATTTTGGCATAAAACGGCTTATTTGATGCCGAAGGCTTTGCGGAACTTGTCTACGAGGTCGAGTTCCTCCCATGTGAAGAGGCGCACCTCCATCTCGCGCACCGGGCAGTCCTTGGAGGCGAAGCTCTTCCTTACGGTGACGGGCTTGCGGCCCATGTGGCCGTAGGATGCGGTCTCGCGATACATCGGGGTGCGCAGTTTCAGACGCTCCTCTATGGCGTGGGGCGTCATATCCACGAGTTCAGAGACTTTGTCGGAAATCTCGGCATCGGTCATGTCAACATGCGCTTTGCCGAAGGTGTTGACATAAAGGCTCACGGGGCGTGCTATGCCTATGGCGTAGGCCACCTGCACCAGAGCCTCGTCAGTCACTCCCGCAGCCACGAGATTCTTGGCTATATGGCGTGCGGCGTAGGCTGCCGAGCGGTCAACCTTCGAGGGGTCTTTGCCCGAGAACGCACCGCCTCCGTGGGCTCCGCGGCCTCCGTAGGTATCCACTATTATCTTGCGTCCGGTAAGTCCGGTATCACCGTGAGGACCTCCTATCACGAATTTCCCGGTGGGATTCACATGGATTATGGTCTTGTGGTCAATCATGGCGCCCACGCTCTCGGGGAGCTTGGCCTTAACGCGCGGTATGAGTTCATTTACCACATCATCCTTTATGCGGCGGAGCATCTCCTCGTCGGCCTGGCGCTGAGTCTTCATGCCGGCGATGGGCTTCACGAATTCGTCGTGCTGTGTCGAAATCACTATGGTGTGCACTCTCACGGGCTGTCCGTCGGGAGTATATTCCACCGTCACCTGGCTTTTGGCGTCGGGACGCAGATAGGTTCTTTTCTTGCCGTGGATGTCAATGTAGGTCATGGCGTCCTCCGAGCGGCGTAGCGCGGCGAGCTCGGTAAGGAGAAGATGGCTCAGCTCTATGGGCAGAGGCATATAGTTCTCGGTCTCGTTGCATGCGTAGCCGAACATCATGCCCTGGTCGCCTGCTCCCTGCTCCTCTTTGGTGGCGCGCTCCACGCCGCGGTTTATGTCGGCGCTCTGCTCGTGCAGGGCCGACAGCACTCCGCACGATTCCGCCTCGAATTTCAGTTCGCTGCGATTGTAGCCTATATCTGAAATCACACGGCGCACGGTCTCCATCAGGTCAACATAGGCCGAGCTTTTCACTTCGCCGGCCACCGTCACATGGCCTGTGGTTACGAGCGTCTCGCATGCCACCTTCGAGTCAGGGTCCTGCGCCAGGAATTCATCGAGTATGGCATCGGAAATCTGGTCGGAAACCTTGTCGGGATGTCCTTCCGACACCGATTCCGATGTAAAGAGATAATTTTTTGTCTTGTCCATATCTGTAGATATTTTTTGTTGTTTACGTTCTATCGCTGACAGCGGACAATAAAAATTGAACCGGCTTCGACTCTGTGGCCTCCTCAGGAGGAGCATAGATGCCAAAACCGGGACCGGCAACGCGCCATAAGCGGCGGAAATATCGCAAGTAAACGGGGCTTTGCGGTTTTAGCATTTTTTGGAGTGGTTGCAAGCAGCCAAATTTGTCCACTATCAATTCCGAAATTTATCCTCCGGAATTTTCAGGTGCAAATTTACACATTTCCCGGCATTCAGCAAACTCCCTTACTGAAAAACTCAGACTTTTAAATTACAGAAACATAGAGAGGACACATCAGTCGTATGACCTCGATGCGTCCTCTCTATATCTTTATGTCTCGTAATGTCAATCAGCTGTTGAAACCTGTTGGCATCAACGGGAAGAGTGTCAGTCGTTGTCGGAGTGCGAGTCGATTACGGCTGCTTCCTCAAACAGGCCCTCGATATCGTCCTTCGAGCCTACAACCAGACGGTCGTATTCGCGCAGACCGGTACCGGCGGGAATCAGGTGTCCGCAGATCACGTTCTCCTTCATGCCCTCGAGCGTGTCGGTCTTGCCGTTGATAGCGGCCTCGTTGAGCACCTTGGTGGTCTCCTGGAACGAAGCGGCCGACATGAAGCTGGTGGTCTGGAGAGCGGCGCGGGTGATACCCTGAAGTATCTGCTCGGAAGTTGCGGGCATTGCGTCGCGCACCTGGATGGGACGGAGGTCGCGGCGTTTCAGAGCCGAATTCTCGTCGCGGAGCTTGCGGGCGGTGATTATCTGGCCGGGCTGCACGTTCTCGCTGTCGCCGGCGTCAGTAACCACTTTCTTGCCCCAGATGCGGTCGTTCTCGTCCATGAAGGCGCGTTTGTCAACAATCTGCTGCTCGAGGAATATGGTGTCGCCCGGATCGATGATGTTGACTTTACGCATCATCTGGCGCACGATTACCTCGAAGTGCTTGTCGTTGATTTTCACGCCCTGCATACGGTAAACGTCCTGAACCTCGTTGACAATGTATTCCTGCACAGCCGTCGGGCCCATGATGTTGAGGATGTCGGCGGGAGTGATGGCGCCGTCGCTCAACGGAGTACCGGCACGAACGTAGTCGTTTTCCTGAACGAGAATCTGCTTCGACAGCGGAACGAGATACTTCTTCACCTCGCCCAGACGCGAAGTAACGGTAATCTCGCGGTTGCCTCGCTTCACCTTGCCCAGGTTGACCTCGCCGTCAATTTCGGCAACGATGGCGGGGTTGCTCGGATTGCGGGCCTCGAACAGCTCGGTGACGCGGGGCAGACCGCCGGTGATGTCGCCGGCGTTGCCGGAAGCGCGCGGTATCTTCACAAAGATATCGCCGGGCTTGAGGGCGGTGCCTTCGTCGACCATGAGGTGTGCTCCCACAGGGAGTGCGTAGGTCTTTATAACCTCGCCTGCCTCGTCGACAATCTGGGCTTCGGGAGCTTTGGTCTTGTCCTTGCTCTCGATTATGATCTTCTCGCGCAGACCGGTCTGTTCGTCGGAATCCACGCGGTAGGTTACGTTTTCAATCAGGTTCACATAGTTTACCTTACCGCCGGCCTCGCTGACGATTACGGCGTTGAAGGGATCCCAGTCGCAGATGAGGTCGCCTTTCTTCACGGTGTCGCCGCTGCTGAAGTAGAGCTTCGAGCCGTAAACGATGTTGGCGTTTGTGAGCATCATGCGGGTGTTGGGGTCGAGGATACGCATTTCAGCCAGACGGCCGATGACAACCTCCACCTTGCGGCCCTTGGCGTCGACTTCATCGGTGGTCACGGTACGGAGCTCGTCGATTTCGAGGATACCGTCGTAACGCGACACGATTGAGTTGACGGCGGCGATGTTGGATGCCACACCACCCACGTGGAATGTACGGAGGGTAAGCTGTGTACCGGGCTCGCCGATGGACTGCGCTGCAATCACGCCCACAGCCTCGCCTTTCTGAACCAGGCGGTTGTTGGCAAGGTTGCGGCCGTAGCACTTGGCGCATACGCCCTTCTTGCTCTCGCAGGTGAGCACCGAGCGGATTTCAACCGACTCGATAGGCGACTTGTCGATGCGGTCGGCGGCAGCGTCGTTGATTTCCTCGCCGGCGGCAACTATGATTTCGCCGCTCACGGGGTCAACGATATCATGGACTGAAACGCGGCCGAGTATTCGCTCTCCGAGCGATGCCACAACTTCGTCGTTGTTCTTGATTTCCTTGCAGACGAGTCCGCGCAGGGTTCCGCAGTCCTCTTCGTTGATGATTACGTCGTGGGCCACGTCGACCAGACGACGGGTAAGATAACCGGCGTCGGCTGTCTTGAGCGCGGTGTCGGCAAGACCCTTGCGGGCACCGTGGGTGGAGATGAAGTATTCGAGCACGCTCAGACCCTCCTTGAAGTTGGCGAGAATAGGGTTCTCGATAATCTGACCGCCTTCGGCGCCGCTCTTCTGAGGCTTGGCCATAAGGCCGCGCATACCGGAAAGCTGACGGATCTGGTCCTTTGAACCACGGGCACCCGAGTCAAGCATCATGAACACAGGGTTGAAGCCCTGCTGGTCGGCCGAAATCTGCTTCATGAGCGTATCGGCCAGACGGGCGTTCACGTGTGTCCAGATGTCGATTATCTGGTTGTAGCGCTCGTTGTTGGTGATGAAGCCCATGGCGTAGTTGTTGAGCACTTCCTGCACCTGCTCGTAGCCTTCGCGCACGTATTCCTCTTTTTCCTTGGGGATGATAACGTCGCCCAGGTTGAAGGAGATACCGCCCTTGAATGCCATGTAATATCCAAGGTTCTTGATATCGTCGAGGAACTGTGCCGAACGCGGGATACCGCATTTCTTGATAACCTTGGAGATGATGTTGCGGAGCGATTTCTTGGAAAGAATCTCGTTGACGTAGCCAATCTCTTCGGGCACATACTGGTTGACCAGCACGCGGCCCACAGAGGTGTTCTCCACGAGGTGCTCTATGGGGTTGCCGTTCTCGTCAACGTCCTTGACCATCACCGAAACGGGAGCATGAAGCGTCACGCGGCCCTCGTTGTAGGCAATCTGGGCCTCTTCGGGGCCGTAGAATTTCAGGCCTTCGCCCTTGTCGCCCTTGCGGAGCTTGGTGATGTAGTAGAGACCGAGCACCATGTCCTGCGAGGGAACGGTGATAGGCGATCCGTTGGCGGGGTTGAGGATGTTGTGGGCGCCGAGCATGAGCATCTGGGCCTCGAGCACGGCCTCGTTGCCAAGGGGAAGGTGAACGGCCATCTGGTCACCGTCGAAGTCGGCGTTGAACGCCGTACATGCGAGGGGGTGAAGCTGGATTGCCTTTCCTTCAATCATCTTGGGCTGGAATGCCTGGATACCGAGACGGTGAAGTGTCGGGGCTCGGTTGAGCAGCACGGGATGGCCTTTCATCACGTACTCCAGAATGTCCCATACCACGGGTTCCTTGCGGTCAACGATCTTTTTGGCCGATTTCACGGTCTTGACGATGCCGCGCTCCAGGAGCTTGCGGATTACGAAAGGCTTATAGAGTTCGGCCGCCATGTTTTTGGGCAGACCGCATTCATGCATTTTAAGTTCGGGACCTACCACGATTACCGAACGTGCGGAGTAGTCCACACGCTTACCGAGAAGGTTCTGACGGAAACGGCCCTGCTTGCCCTTGAGCGAGTCGGAGAGCGATTTGAGCGGGCGGTTGGCCTCTGACTTCACGGCCGACGACTTGCGTGAGTTGTCAAGCAGCGAGTCCACGGCTTCCTGGAGCATGCGCTTCTCGTTGCGGAGAATCACTTCGGGAGCCTTGATCTCTATGAGTCGTTTCAGACGGTTGTTGCGGATAATCACGCGGCGGTAGAGGTCGTTGAGGTCGCTGGTGGCGAAACGGCCGCCGTCAAGCGGAACGAGCGGGCGCAGTTCCGGCGGAATCACCGGCACGGCCTTGAGTATCATCCATTCGGGTTTGTTGCGCTCGCGCGAGGCGCGGAACGACTCAACCACCTGAAGGCGCTTCAGAGCCTCGGTCTTGCGCTGCTGAGAGCCGTCCTTGTCGGCCTGGTCGCGGAGCTGATACGACAGAGAGTCGAGATCCAGATCCGTGAGAAGGTCGTAGATGGCCTCTGCGCCCATCTTGGCTATAAACTTGTTGGGGTCGTCGTCGGGCAGGAGCTGGTTTTCCTTGGGGAGCTTGTCGATAACCTCGAAGTATTCCTCCTCGGTGAGCAGGTCCATGCGCTGCACATTCTCGGCGGCTCCGGGCTGTATCACGATATATTTCTCATAATATATCACGGCGTCGAGCTTCTTCGAGGGAAGACCCAGCAGATAGCCTATCTTGTTGGGGAGCGAACGGAAATACCAGATGTGGGCCACAGGCACCACGAGATTGATATGTCCCATGCGCTCGCGGCGCACCTTCTTCTCGGTGACGTCCACGCCGCAACGGTCGCAGGTGATGCCCTTGTAGCGGATGCGCTTGTACTTTCCGCAGTGGCACTCGTAGTCCTTCACGGGACCGAAAATGCGCTCGCAGAACAGACCGTCGCGCTCGGGCTTGTAGGTGCGGTAGTTGATGGTTTCGGGCTTCAGCACCTCGCCGCTCGACATCTCGAGGATTTCCTCGGGCGATGCCAGGCCGATGGTGATTTTGGAGAAGCCGGATTTTATGGAGTTTTCTTTTCTAAAAGCCATTATGGAGGGTTTTTGAAAAAATTGAAAGAGAGATTACTGTTCGAGATTAATGCTGAGGCCGAGTCCGCGAAGCTCATGCAGAAGCACGTTGAGCGATTCGGGGATGCCGGGAACGGGCATCGGGTCGCCTTTCACGATTGCTTCATAGGCTTTCGAACGGCCTGTCACATCGTCGCTCTTTATGGTGAGGATTTCCTGGAGAACGTGAGATGCGCCGAATGCCTCGAGCGCCCACACCTCCATCTCGCCGAAGCGCTGGCCGCCGAACTGTGCCTTACCGCCCAGAGGCTGCTGGGTGATGAGCGAGTACGGGCCGATGGAACGGGCATGCATCTTGTCCTCTACCATGTGGCCGAGCTTGAGCATGTAGATCACTCCCACGGTGGCCGGCTGGTCGAAGCGCTCGCCGGTGCCGCCGTCGTAGAGGTAGGTCTTGCCGTAGCGGGGAAGGCCGGCCTTGTCGGTCCAGTTGTTGAGGTCGTCGAGGGTTGCGCCGTCGAAGATGGGGGTTGCGAATTTCTCGCCCAGCTCGCGGCCTGCCCATCCGAGCACGGTCTCGAAAATCTGGCCCAGGTTCATACGCGAAGGCACACCCAGAGGGTTGAGCACGATATCAACGGGAGTACCGTCGGCGAGGAAGGGCATGTCCTCCTGGCGCACGATGCGCGAAACGATACCCTTGTTTCCGTGACGTCCTGCCATCTTGTCGCCCACAGAAATCTTGCGTTTCTTGGCCACATAGACTTTGGCAATCTGCATGATTCCCGAAGGGAGCTCGTCGCCTATCGAGATATCGAACTTCTTGCGGCGAAGCTCGGCCTCGATGCCTTTGCTCTTGCGCAGATAGTTGATGATGGTGGCGCGGATGAGCTCGTTGGTGTGCTCGTCGGCCGTCCACTTGCTCAGGTTGATGGTGTCGTATTCAATTGAGGTGAGGGTTCCGGCGGTGAACTGGACGCCCTTGGGCACTACGTCGTTGCCGAGGAAGTCCTTCACGCCCTCGCTCTCCTTGCCGGAGGTAAGGGTCATGAGCTTGTCAACGAGCACGGCCTTCAGAGCGTCCTGCTTTTCTTCGTATTCCTCGTCGAGCTTGGGAAGCACGGCGTTGGCGCTCTTGGATTTCTTTTTCTTGGCGGCACGCGAGAAGAGGTTGGTGCCTATCACCACGCCCTTGAGCGAGGGAGATGCCTTGAGAGAGGCATCCTTCACGTCGCCGGCCTTGTCGCCGAAGATGGCGCGGAGCAGCTTCTCCTCGGGAGTGGGGTCGCTCTCACCTTTGGGGGTGATTTTGCCTATCATTATGTCGCCGGGAATCACATGCGCACCCACACGGATGATACCGCGCTCGTCGAGGTCCTTTGTGGCGTCCTCGCTCACGTTGGGGATGTCGCTTGTGAGTTCCTCCATGCCGCGCTTGGTCTCGCGAACCTCGAGCGAATACTCGTCGACGTGTACAGAGGTGAGGATATCCTCGCGTACCATGCGCTCGTTGAGCACGATGGCGTCCTCATAGTTGTAACCTTTCCAGGGCATGAATGCCACCTTGAGGTTGCGTCCGAGTGCGAGCTCGCCGTTTTCGGTCGAGTAGCCTTCGGTGAGGATGGTGCCTTTGGTCACGCGCTGTCCCTTCTCGCAGATGGGACGGAGGTCGATTGTGGTGCTCTGGTTGGTCTTGCGCCACTTGGGAATGTTGTATTCCTTCACGGCGTCGTCGAATGCCACGAATTCCTCCTCTTCGGTGCGGTCGTAGCGGATGCGGATCACGGTGGCGTCAACGAATTCTATCACACCGTCGCCTTCGGCAGTGATCTGGGTGCGGGAGTCGCGGATGAGCTGGCCTTCGAGACCGGTGCCCACGATAGGCGACTCGCTGCGCATCAGAGGCACGGCCTGGCGCATCATGTTCGATCCCATGAGGGCGCGGTTTGCGTCGTCGTGCTCCAGGAAGGGGATGAGCGATGCGGCTATTGAGGCAATCTGCGAGGGAGCCACGTCCATGAGCTCCACCTGATCCGGCGGAACGATGGGGAAGTCGGCGTCCAGACGGGCCTTCACGCGGTCGCGGCGGAATGTGCCGTCGTCGTTCAGAGGCGCGTTGCCCTGGGCTATCACCTTGCCCTCCTCAACCTCGGCGGTGAGGTAGACAACCTCGTCGTTGTTGAGGTTCACCTTGCTGTTCTCAACCTTGCGGTAGGGAGTCTCTATGAAGCCGAGGTCGTTGATCTTGGCATAGATACAGAGGCTGGAGATAAGACCGATGTTCGGGCCTTCAGGAGTCTCGATCGGGCAGAGACGGCCGTAGTGGGTATAGTGTACGTCGCGCACCTCGAAGCCTGCGCGCTCGCGGGTAAGACCGCCGGGGCCCAGGGCGCTCATACGGCGCTTGTGGGTCATCTCGGCCAGAGGGTTGGTCTGGTCCATGAACTGCGACAGCGCGTTGGTGCCGAAGAATGTGTTGATTACCGATGAGATGGTCTTGGCGTTGATGAGGTCGATGGGAGTGAACACCTCGTTGTCGCGCACATTCATGCGCTCGCGGATGGTTCTCGACATGCGTGCCAGACCCACGGTGAACTGATTGTAGAGCTGCTCTCCCACGGTGCGCACGCGGCGGTTGCTCAGGTGGTCGATGTCGTCGACGTCGGTGTTGGAGTTGATGAGCTCTATCAGATATTTGATGATGGCTATGATGTCCTCGCGTGTGAGCACTTTCACATCCATCGATGTGGTGAGACCGAGCTTTTTGTTGATACGGTAGCGGCCCACCTCTCCGAGGTCGTAGCGTTTCTCGGAGAAGAAGAGGTTGGTGATCACCTCGCGTGCCGAGGCGTCATCCGGCGGCTCGGCGTTGCGGAGCTGCCTGTATATGTATTGGATTGCCTCCTTCTCGGTGTTGGAGGTATCTTTCTCGAGTGTCTTGAAAATGATGGAGTAGTCGCTGGTGTTGGCGTCTTCCTTGTGCAGGAGGATGGTCTGCGCGCCAGAGTCGAGAATCTCCTGGATGTGGTCTTCGGTAAGCTCTGTCTCGCGGTCGATGATCACCTCGGTGCGGTCGAGGCTCATCACCTCGCCGGTGTCCTCGTCAACGAAGTCCTCAACCCATGTCTTGATGAGACGGGCGGCAAGCTTGCGGCCCACTGCCTTCTTGAGGTTCTCCTTGGTGACCTTTATCTCCTCGGCCAGACCGAAGATTTCTATAATGTCCTTGTCGCTTTCCAGACCGATGGCTCGCAACAGCGTGGTCACGGGCAACTTCTTCTTTCGGTCGATGTAGGCATACATGACATTGTTGATGTCAGTGGCAAATTCTATCCATGAGCCACGGAACGGGATGATTCGGGCCGAATAGAGCTTGGTGCCGTTGGCGTGGGTGCTCTGTCCGAAGAACACGCCGGGCGAACGGTGAAGCTGCGATACGACTACGCGCTCGGCTCCGTTTATGACGAAGGTGCCTTTCTCGGTCATGTAAGGAATCGGGCCGAGATAAACATCCTGGATTACTGTTGCAAAGTCCTCGTGGTCAGGGTCGGTGCAATAGAGTTTGAGTTTGGCTTTGAGAGGCACGCTATATGTGAGGCCGCGCTCCAGACACTCTTCGATAGTGTAGCGGGGCGGGTCGATATAATAGTCGAGAAACTCCAGCACGAAGTTGTTGCGGGTATCGGCTATAGGAAAATTCTCGGCAAAAACCTTATAGAGGCCCTCATTATTTCTTTTTTCGGGAGGGGTATCGAGCTGAAGGAAATCGCGGAACGACTTCAGCTGGACCTCGAGAAAGTCGGGATGCGGGAGAGGGTTCTTTACCGACGTAAAATTGACACGGGGTTTAACTGTGTTGACTGACATCTAAAAAGACTAATTATGTGGGAGAAAAGGAATTGAATTTAAATGATAACACAAAAAGGTTAAGTGCGTGCCTTTCGGCCACACTTAACCTATATACCTGATTAACAGGCGTTATTATTTAAGTTCAACTTCTGCGCCAGCTTCCTCGAGCTCTTTCTTGAGGCCTTCGGCTTCAGCCTTGGCAAGACCTTCCTTGACTACGCTGGGTGCGCCGTCAACGAGTTCCTTGGCTTCCTTCAGACCAAGACCGGTCTGAGCCTTAACAACCTTAACGACGTTGAGCTTGCTTGCGCCAGCTGACTTGAGAACTACGTCGAACGAAGTTTTTTCTTCAGCGGCGGGAGCGCCTGCGGCGGGACCGGCGGCTACTGCTACAGCGGCAGCGGCGGGTTCGATACCATATTCGTCCTTAAGGATCTGAGCAAGTTCGTTTACTTCCTTTACCGAGAGGTTAACTAATTGTTCTGCAAAAGCTTTTAAATCTGCCATTTTAGTATTTGTTTATTGATTATTGACTTGAATGATTTAATTTGAGGAGATGTGATAGAGATGATGTTTATGCTTCTTTCTTGGAGAGGGTCTCAAGGATGCCATGGAGCTTGGTGCCGCCGCTGGTGAGAGCGGAAACAACATTCTTGGCGGGCGACTGAAGGAGAGCCACAACATCGGCGATGAGTTCGTTCTTGCTCTTGATAGTGGCAAGGGTGTCGAGCTGGTCGGCGCCTACATAGATGGTTTCTTCAACGTATGCGGCCTTGAGCGCGGGGAGCGTATCGTCCTTTTTCACGAAGTCCTTGATAAGCTTTGCAGGAGCGTTGGCAACCTGTGTGCACATCAGGGATGTGGGACCGGCCATAGCGGGATAGAGTTCGCTGTAATCACCTTCGAGGTTTTCGAGAGCCTTGTGGAGAAGAGTGTTCTTAACAACAATCAGCTTCACGTCGGCTTTGGCGCAGGCACGGCGAAGAGCGCTTGTCTTCTCGGCGTTGAGGCCTGCGGTCTCCACAAGGTAGAAATTGGGATACTCCTTGAGGATTTCGGTGATTTTCTCTATAATAACGGATTTATCTTCCTTTCTCATGATGCTCTTAGTTTAATGCTGTTAGTCATCGATGGTCTTAGAGTCGACTTTTACGCCGGGGCTCATCGTGCTCGAAAGATAAATGCTCTTTATATAGGTGCCCTTGGCTGTAGCGGGTTTGAGCTTGATGAGGGTGTTGACGAATTCACGTGCGTTCTCTTTCATCTGCTCGGGAGTGAAGCTCACCTTGCCTATGGACGAGTGAACGATACCGTTCTTGTCAACCTTGAAGTCAATCTTGCCCTTCTTAACTTCCTCTACGGCTTTTGCAACGTCGTTGGTCACTGTGCCGCTCTTGGGGTTAGGCATCAGGCCGCGGGGACCGAGGATACGGCCCAGAGCACCGATCTTACCCATGATGGCGGGCTGGGTGATGATGATGTCGACGTCGGTCCAGCCGCCTTTGATCTTTTCGATATATTCGTCGAGACCTACATAGTCGGCTCCGGCGGCCTTTGCGGCAGCTTCGGCATCGGGGTTGCAGAGCACAAGTACTTTTACAGTCTTGCCGGTTCCGTGGGGCAGCGTCACAACGCCGCGGACCATCTGGTTAGCTTTACGGGGATCTACGCCGAGGCGAACGTCGATATCAAGCGAAGCATCGAATTTGGTATAGGTGATTTCCTTTACCTTTTCAGCCGCTTCAGCGAGAGAGTAGGCCTTCCCTGCTTCAATCTTCGATAAAGCCAACTTCGCATTTTTTGTAAGTTTACTCATAATGTCTCAATTGAAGTTATTTTGTGGTTTCGGGGAATGTACCTTTGACGGTGATACCCATACTTCTGGCTGTTCCGGCAACCATACGCATTGCTGATTCTACGGTGAAGCAGTTCAGATCGGGCATTTTGTCCTCTGCTATGGTCTTTACCTGGTCCCAGGTCACCTCGCCTACCTTGTTACGGTTAGGCTGGGCCGAGCCGCTCTTGAGCTTGGTTGCTTCAAGAAGCTGGATGGCTACGGGAGGCGTCTTGACAACGAAGTCAAAGCTCTTGTCGGTGTAGTAGGTGATTACTACAGGAAGAACTTTGCCGGCTTTGTCCTGGGTACGGGCATTGAACTGCTTGCAAAACTCCATGATGTTGATGCCCTTGGAGCCCAGCGCGGGGCCTACTGGGGGCGAGGGGTTTGCTGCTCCACCCTTAATCTGCAATTTGATTTGTCCAGCAATTTCTTTAGCCATTTTAATCTTAATTTTAGATATTGGTGTTGAATGTGCGCGTTATGGTCCACTTCCCGTTCCTCTTCCGTCCGGAAAGCCGCTTTCGCCTTGGCGGGTCGTAACCCCCGTTAACGGCGCGCGAACTCCCGGCTCTGAAAGAAGCCGAGGGGTGAATCACACTCGCTCTACCTGCGTGTTCTCGAGTTCGAGCGGAGTCTTGCGCCCGAAAATCTTGACCATGACTTTGAGTTTCTTTTTCTCGCGGTCTACTTCCTCTATCTCGCCCGTGAATCCGTTGAAAGCACCGAAGGTGACCTTCACCGTATCGCCCACCAGATAGGTGTTGCCTGCATCCTCGGTGATGTCGACGAGTTCGTCGGCCATGCCGAGCATTCGCTGCACCTCGCTTTCGCGCAGTGCCTCGGGACGGGCGTCCTTGCCGCGTCCGCGCAGGAAATCTATCACATTGGTGGTGTTGCGGAGCTCATAGATAACTTCGCCGCAGAGAATAGCCTCAATGAATACGTAGCCGCTGTAAAGGTTCTTTTCTTTCACAACCTTCTTGCCGCCGCGCACCGTAAGCACCTTTTCCGTCGGTATCAGGACCTGGAAGACGTATTTGCCGAGGTCGGTGTTGCGTATCTGGGCATCCAGAAGCTCCTTTACCTTGGCTTCCTTACCGGAAATGGCACGCAGAACGTACCATGCCTTCTTTACTTCTTCTTTTTCTTCAGCCATTGATGCAGACTTTTACTTTGATGGGAAAAGAGTGATTACTGACCCAGGCTATAAATGAAACGCATAAGCCTTTCCACTACCTGATCCATGCAGAGGATTATCAAAGCGATAATAATGGAAGCAATCATTACGATAATCGCACTTTTGATCAGCTGTGTTTTTGTAGGCCACGAAGTCTTATACCGTAGCTCGGTGTAAGACTCCTCGATATCCGTAAGTAATTTTAATTTCTTCATTGTTCGTTTTCTTGGCACAGGACGAGAGGCTCGAACTCCCGACACCTGGTTTTGGAGACCAGTGCTCTACCGACTGAGCTAGTCCTGTATGTGAAAATAAACCGGCGCCGTTTCCTCGGCTGGATATGCGCCTTTGGCAGTGGCGCCGGTTTATCTGTGGATTTGTATGATTTCGGCCCTTAGGCCGGAATTACATTCCGTTAATGGAGGGTATTACTCGAGAATCTCGGTGATCTGACCCGAACCAACGGTGCGGCCACCTTCGCGGATAGCGAAACGCAGACCCTTGTCGCAAGCCACGGGGTTGATGAGGCTTACGGTGATTTCTACGTGGTCACCGGGCATTACCATCTCTACACCTTCGGGGAGAGTGATCTCACCGGTTACGTCAAGCGTACGGATGTAGAACTGGGGACGGTAGTGGTTGTGGAACGGAGTGTGACGGCCACCTTCCTCTTTCTTGAGGATATATACGGAAGCTTTGAACTTGTCGTGGGGCTTAACAACACCGGGATGGCAGATTACCATACCACGCTTGATGTCCTTCTTGTCGATACCGCGGAGAAGCAGACCTACGTTGTCGCCGGCTTCGCCCTGATCGAGGAGCTTGCGGAACATCTCTACGCCGGTTACAACCGACTTCATGTCTGCGCCAAGACCCATGATCTGAACCTCGTCGCCTACTTTTACGACGCCAGTCTCGATACGGCCGGTAGCAACGGTACCGCGGCCGGTGATTGAGAACACGTCCTCAACAGGCATAAGGAAGGGTTTGTCAACATCGCGGGGAGGCAGAGGAATCCAGTTGTCAACAGCGTCCATGAGCTCGAGAACTTTCTCTTCCCACTGGGGCTCGCCATTGAGGGCGCCGAGAGCTGAACCACGGATGATGGGGGTGTTGTCGCCATCATAGTCGTAGCTCGAAAGAAGATCACGCATTTCCATCTCAACGAGCTCGAACATTTCCTCGTCGTCAACCATGTCGCACTTGTTCAGGAACACAACGATACGGGGAACGTTCACCTGGCGGGCGAGAAGGATGTGCTCGCGGGTCTGGGGCATCGGGCCGTCAGTTGCAGCAACCACGATGATAGCGCCGTCCATCTGAGCAGCACCGGTTACCATGTTCTTAACGTAGTCAGCGTGTCCGGGGCAGTCTACGTGAGCGTAGTGACGGTTCTTGGTCTCGTATTCTACGTGGGCGGTGTTGATGGTTATACCGCGCTCTTTTTCCTCGGGAGCGTTGTCGATCTGGTCAAACGACTTTACCTCTGAAAGGCCGGCCTTTGCAAGCACGGTGGTGATAGCGGCGGTAAGGGTGGTTTTGCCGTGGTCAACGTGGCCAATCGTACCGATGTTGACATGCGGTTTGGTTCTTTCGAATTTCTCTTTAGCCATAATTTTGCTATTATTTGTTTGTTAGATAATGTCTCTTTAATCACGACGCCACGATAGGGCAGTGCACTATCGGGGCCGTCGTCAATGATAATTACTGGAGCCGATGGCGGGATTTGAACCCGCGACCTCTTCCTTACCAAGGAAGTGCTCTACCCCTGAGCTACATAGGCATGTTTCTTGGAGCGGAAGACGAGGCTCAAACTCGCGACCCTCAGCTTGGAAGGCTGATGCTCTATCAACTGAGCTACTTCCGCATT
>VSPV01000038.1 GCA_009775605.1 Paramuribaculum sp. | reverse complement strand
AGGAAATAGCTGAAATGATACATTCAACGCCGGGCGCTGTAAGAACGGCATTGTCGAGAGCGCGCCGACGGATACGAGAATATTATAACCCTTCAAACTGAAATATGGCAAAAATAATGATAAATAAAGACAATCTGGCGGCATTGCTCGACCGATTCTTTGACGGAACGACAACGAATGTCGAGGATAAAGCCCTGGAAGAATACTTCTGCGGAGGGGGCGACGTTCCCGAACAGTTTGAATGCTATCGGGAGATGTTCGGCTGGTACGCGTCGGGAATGGACGAGAACCGTCTGCCATCGAAAGAGCCCCGCCGCACAAAGCGCCACCGGATTTCAGCTGAGGTTATAATCTGGTGGAGTTCCATAGCCGCTGTCATAGCGCTTGTAATAGGTATCGGTTGGAATTCCCGTCTTGAAAAGCTTGCTCAGGAAGATTATTATGCCGACAACTTTATTGTAAGGGGCGGAAAAGTAATCACCGGTATGGATGAAATAAGGGATGACATAGAAGCTACCATAATAGAAGGCGACTGTCTGGAACAGGAGATAGATATGAATATTGAGAAACTAAACGAAACTAAAATAATCGAGTGATATGAGAAGAATATTTATTGCAATGCTTGCAGCGGTAATCTGTTTCGGTACGGCGTCGGCAAAAAACTGGTGTGAGTCGCTCATCAACGTTCTCAATTCTTCTGAAGGAGTGGATAAAAGTGTTTCGGTCAACCGCGACGCCACCACCCACGAGATAACCAATGCCACGTATGATTTCAGGTTTACGTCGGGAAAACTTTATGAGACAGTCAAGAAGACTCTCATGAACCATGCCTCTGAAGTGGAATATTATTCCGAGTCCGGAAGCAAGAACAAGGTGATAACCCTGCGCATGACCGACAACGGGCGCCGATGGAGCTGCAAACTCCAGAAACTGGGCAAGAACGGCAAGCAGTTTCTTGTAAGGGTAAGTTCGGGAGACAAATATCAGATAGTGACTTCCGGAGGCTCCAGGAATAGAAAAAGTATCACTATGGAGGAGAGGCGAAAGGCGAAGAGTGAAGTGCAGAAGGCCTTGGAACAGGGCAGACGTGATATGGAGAGAGCACGTAAAGACCTCCAGAGAATCAGGGAAGATGCGAGAGACTCGCGCATCATAACCACTCCTCCCACTCAGGAAAAGAAGGCTGCCATCAATTCTATTGATGAGGAACTGAAGCGCGCGGCGCAGGAGAGGGCCCGGAAACTCAACCGGTGATAGTGAGCCTCGGAGATATTACAGCTTCTGATATAATTTTCTAACTTTGCTTCTTTAATCTCAAAAACATAAGTATGAAAAGAATCTTTTATCTGCTCCTTATGCTGGCTGCGGTCTGCTCGGCCGACGCTGCAACTAAATTTTCAGCATACAAGGGTGTCTGGAGCAGTGATGACGCAGAAGCGGTGCTCACGGATTCGATCTGCATCTTTTACTGTAAGGTCGACAGCACAATGCAGGCGTTTCTGGAGGTTCCGTCGGCAGATATCACAAGCAAGACGGTATTTACAAAAAGCGGAACTGTGACAACGTCCACTGACTGCAGTCCACTCATAATCTCCGAGGCAAACGGCATGCTGGATATCTGCGGCCACTCTCTCAAAAAGGTTGAGGATATAAAGGTGGTGAAACCGTATGAGCTGGCACAGTGCAAGTCAAAATTCGATGTAGGGAAGTGCCTGCAGCAATGGCGGCTTGGCGCGGGATACGGCATTTCGGACGATATGGTTTACTGTGAGATAAATACCAACAGGCACATGTTTGTATACATGATAAGTCCTTCGATGGTCTATATACGGGCGGCCGCTACGAGGAACAATAATAACGGCACTCTGTTTTTTCAGAATATCCGTATGATGAAGAACAATAATACCGGTGAATACACCATGGATATCAGGCCGGACAATTACAACTTCTCACGCGCAGACCTTGAAATAGACGACAGCAAGTTCCAGCCAAAATCGTGCACGTTCGCTCCCGACGGCGGTATATACTGGTCGCTTATTTCATTTGACCCCGATCTGATTTTGCTGAACGGATGTGGCGAAACGTATGAGGTAAAGCGTCATCCGATTGAAAACGATATGGAATATTTTGAATATGTTCCGTATTCGCCGGAAGACGGTTTGCTTGGCTTCTGACAATCCAATAAACGATTTTTTTAAGCTTCCTTGATAACTTTAATGCCTGAGACGTGGCAATAACCGCCGTCTCAGGCATTAAGTTTGTTCAGGTTAAATATCTTTTACTCGGATGCCGGCGTTACGTTGAGGAGAGTTCCGGACGAATGGGCTGAAAGCTGGGGGGCGTACTGGCTCTGGATGTTAGCCGTGCCGGAGGCGAAAGAGCCTGCGCTGTTCACCCAGAAGTCATAGCCCAGCTGGTAGGTTCCGGCAGGGAGAGAACTGATGAATAGCATGGTGGCATTATCACCGTTCTCACGGTAAAAACAGAGACCGTCGGCAAACACGGGAGCGGGAGTCTGCTCTACCGGTTCCAGACAGGCGGCGCGGTTGTCGGTAACGGCTACGTAATCCATGGCGCGGCGCGAAACTATGGTGAGGTTTACCCTTACGCGGTCGCCCACTTTCAGATCCCTAGCCTCTACCCATCGGGTTCCTTCCTGTTTGAGGAAAGACTTGGTGATGCTGAGGTCGGGGATAGAATAGGCAGGTACGGCAGCCATATCCATTTTATAGCGGCAGCTTACGGAGCCCCACGCGGGAGTGGAACCGGCGCGTTTTATGGTGAGCACCGAGCCGGAGGCGCGGGATGCGTCAAGCTGCGTCCGGACTTCGCCCAGCCGTGAATCGGATGCTTTTACGTCAAGAGGTTTGTCGGCGAGAGTGAAATATGCCGGTTCGGCCGGGACGAACCATCTGGAGGCAGCATCGAGAATGGAGGTGCATATCACGGACGTTGCAGCTGACGAACCCCAGTTGTTGGCTTCTTTCTGAAGAATCATCCACTGCACCACGGCGTCTATTTTGGATGAGGGCGCGTTGTTGTCGCGCAGCGCACGGAGGCATTCGGCGGTTGAGAAGAGGGTAGAGATATCGTCGGGAGACTGTACGGAGGGCCACCACATTCCTTTTTCGGGGGTGGAGACGGCAAACTCTTCGATCGAGGCCACAAGGCGCGAGGCAAGAGAAGGATATCCGTTCGCCCGGAGGATTATGGCGGATTCCGCTTTTGCTGTCACGCCCGAATGCTTCCAGTTCTTTACGATATGCTGGATGGTATTTGCCATTACCTTTCGAGAAGAGGCGGATGCGGGTGCACCGGGCCAGAGAGTTCTGAGCATCGCATAGGCGGCGTCGGTGTAATTCTTATCGTCCTTGAGGCACTTTTCAAGGTTGCGGTTCAGATAATTGAATCCGTTGTTGACCATCGGGGATATATCGGATTCGTTGTCAAGGAAACCGAGATGCCGGAGTTCGGCGAAGCGGGAAATCACACGTTCCGTAACCCATGCGGACGGTTCAGTGTAATTCTTTGTCCATGACCATGCGCCGGAACTCGTCTGGGTGCTCTTAAGGTAGGAGAGGGAGCGCGACATCACCCGTTCGATATTGGAGCCGTCGAGAAGGAGCTCAAGCCGCTGCATGCGTTCGGTGTCGCTGCGGGCATCGAGCATCCACGGCGTGGCCTGGAGGAGAACTGTCTTAAGGGCGGCATTGCGCTCGAGCATGGATACGAGGGTGGAATCGGATTTATCTGACTCCGACCAGCCGCTGAGTGCCCGGCCGATTTCGGGGAACTTACGGAGGAGACCTTTGGCCACAGCGGCCGAGAACCAGGCGTCGACAGCTTCAATGGATGTGCGCGGATCTGATTCGGAGAGGCCCGGAAGGGCGGTGACAACATACCATACGGGATTCTCGCAGTATTGCAGAGAAACAAAAGCGTCGGACGGAATTTCGGGGAGCTTAAGCGAATATTCGGCGGAGTCGGGCGAGAGATAGAAGGGAAGTGATTCCACAAGAGGCTCAGCTGCTTCGAGCACGGGGATAAGAGACTGTTCGCCGTCGGCAAACAGAGCGGTTGACGCCTTGACGCGGAAGCCTATGAAAGGAGAGGTCTCGGGCGCCCGGAAGGAGGCGGACACCGATGCGTTTGAGGAAGGTGAAAGCGTCAGGGTGGTGTCGGAGGTCTGAAGAATACGGCCGGTGGTCGGATCGAAGATTTCCGTGACAGCGGAGACCATCTGATTCTCATCGGAATTATTCATGACGAGGGAAGCCACGGTGACGTAATCGCCGGTGCGGAGGAAGCGCGGAAGATTGGGCTGCACCATTACCGGTTTATTGGCGAGCACCTTCTTGCAGAAGGAAGCTACCGACACAGGAGAGTCGGTGAAACCAAGAGCCGTGAATGCCCATGTGGTGTTGGCGTCGGGGACCTTGAATGTAAAAGAAAGAGAACCGTCGGCATTGGTGGTGAGCATGGGCCGGAAGAATGCGAGCGCGATGTTGCCTGAACGATATTCAAACGGCGTTTTTGCTGCGGAATTATCTCCGGAGGGTTCCTGGGGAGCGGAGGATTCCGTTTCTCCGCCGGCCGCATCTTCAACAGACTCTTCCGTAACTGCGTTCATTACTGCGGGAGCGGCTATTTTAGCCTCGTTGACAGACCTTACAGCTCCCATGCCCTCGGCTCCGGCATCGTACTCGACTCCTTTGGCCAGGAGAGCGCGATGCATCACCACGTTTTTAAGCACCGGCGAGTAAAGGGAATAACCGTATGTAAGGAAATCGGGGATGGTAATATCATAATCGCCACGTGAGGGATAGGGGGCGCGGAGTGAGAGATATATGCTGTTGGAAATCGGGGATGTGGAGAAAGAGAGCGACGGTAGATAAGGCCGTATAGGCGAGAAGGAGAACGATGCCTTGGCGAGAGCATCGAGCGCTGAGTTGTACATGTCGAGGATGATGGCCGAGCGGCGGGGCTTACCATCGCCATCGACGGTGGTGAACTTCCACGTTTCGGTAGTGCCGGGAACCAGACGGTCGCGGAAAGACTCGGCTTTCAGGGTGAGCTCACGCTCGGGATGAGGAATATTCAGGGTGTAGTCCAGCAACGTCGATTTCATTCCGGAGGCGGCAAAAAGGGTGAGATGCGGCGCGGGAGAATCGGGATTTACGCTGACAGGAATGGAGGTGAATCCTTCCGACAGTTCAAGCCATTTGCGCTCTATGACGCGTGAGGAATCGGACAGTACATAGAGGCAACGGGTGGGAGCGGAAGCGGCGGCAAGCAGCAGGGAGCCCTTACCGTTGCGGTCTAAACTGAGTGTGCCACCGAACCCGGCAGGAGTCCAGAGAACATCGGATATTCCCTGAGGCATTTTACTGTCGGTGTGACGATAGATTATTATTTCCTCGCTCAGTGAATCGGCCGGGGAGTCATTGATTTTAAGTACGAGTCTATAGCGTCCGGATGGTATCCGTGTCCAGTCAATGACCGGTGATGAGGATAGGAAAGTACCGGTAAGTTCATAACCGGTGTTTCCTGACCATGAAGGAACAAAGGTATATGAGAGGGGAGTATCTATTATGCTGTCGGATGAGTTGATAACTTTGACGGGAAGAACGGGTGAAGAGGAAACGTCGAGAGAACCCTTGAGCTCGCTGACAATACGCAGGGCGCTTCCGCGGAGGAACGTAACAGTGGTTTCCTGGCTCTCACCGGAGGAAGACATGGCGGAGATGACCGCCGTGAAAAGTCCGCGCGGAGCCGGGGCGGCGTCAAGGACGTCGGAGGGTATGACAACGGAGAAATTACCGTCGGCGTCCGTGGACGACTTAAAGGTATAGAAACGCGTTCCGGGCGTGGTGCGGAACCACCACGGCATAGATGACGACGAGAGATTACCGGAGATTTCGGCACCTGCAAGCGGCATTCCGCTATAGGTCGAGACCTTTCCGGTAAGGGTGATGGCGCCTTTCTCGGGAGTATCGCGCAGAGCCGGTTTGCAGTCAACCATAAATCCGGGCATCTTGTAGTCGCTCACCATGAAGCGGACAGAAGTTCCGTCTGTCGACTTATCATCGGTAGTTATGTTTATTGAGAAATATCCCTGCAGCAGACCCTTGGGGATGACGAAAGAGCCTGACGCACGGCCGAAATCGTCGGTAACTGCCGAAACGGAAGCATCCTTGACCTCGGTGTAGTTGGCATCGAGGAGCTGGGCCTTTACGGGGAGAGACTTGACGGCAGAGGATGTTATTCCGTCGTTGCGGTAGGCTATTGAAACCCAGCGCACGGTATCGCCCGGATGGTAAATGTCGAGATCGGTGAAGGCCTGGAAATAAACATCGGGACCCTTGTAGCGGTATTCGGGATACAGGTTGAGGAGGGGAGCGAATACATCGGAATCCTTGCGCACACTCAGCATGCAGGCGGATAAAGGCGAGTTTTCTTCGGCGATACGGAGGAAGCCTTCACGGTCGGTAAGGCCTACCGAGCGGAAGGAAACAGGATTGGTGGGAGAGGTGTAGACCGATGCCGATTCCACAGCCTCTCCGGTAAGAGGATTATAGGCAAGAGCCGAGACCGAATGGAGCTTGAGAGTGGCCACGGCCAGCGAAGAGCAATGGATTATGCTGCGGCGCGTTTCGCGGGATTTCAGCGAAGGGGAGGTTGTAATTACAGCGAAATAATAGCCGGGCTTGTCAAGAGATGCTGTAACGGTGGTGTCGCTGCCGAAAATCGAGGCATTGGAAAGGTCGATTTTAATGGCTTTGGCAACGGGATATGCAGAAGGATTCGCAACCTTGAGGGAGTTCTGTGAAGTGAAGGCGGGGGGAAGGCGGTGGAATGTGACCGTGGCCTCGGAGATACCTCGTGTATTCAAGTGAAATGAGAATGTATGGGAGGGAAAGACCGATGACGGAACTGTGACTTCTGCGAAAGCGGAAGTCATAAGTTTCATTTTTCGGGTTACGGCAGCCGACGCCTCAGATGCTGGGAACTTTTTAAGATATGCTCCGAGAGCCTTGTAATAACCGGCGTTGTCGGAATCATCCATATAATTGCCGGCTTCAAGAAGAGGCAGGGCAGAATAAGGACTTGAGGCATGGGAAGCGGAGAGTTCCAGAAGGCGACGGTAGGTGGTCGCGCGGCATTTCTCCATTGATGTGTGGTAGACGCAGCTACTGAAGAATTCCAGACGCTGAACGAGGTTATAGAGAAGGGGAGCCTGAGCGGAGGCAGACTGTTTTATCAGGGAGGCGAAAACCGAGGATATCTGTTTTGCTGCAAGCGCTTCGGAAGAGGAGGCCGACGGAAAAGAATAATCGGTATCGAGACATTGAACTGGAAAGAGATTGTTGAAGTGAATACCGGTTTTCAGCAGCCTGATAGACTGCCACGCTACGAAATCGAACATGGATGGGAAGAACGGGGCAGACTGGGCGGGACACGTAATCACTGAAGAAAAATCACGTAGAGGAACCTGGGCGAGGGCTGATTGCCTCGACACAGCTTTCATGGCGAGGGAATCAATTACATACCGATATTGTTCGCCAGACCAGAGACGGAAATCGGCGGGGATGGGATGCAGAGGAAGTTTGCGAGTGTCGAGGTTCCAGCGGTCGTTCTCGTAGGCCTCGGCATATATTCTTGCCTGAAGAATTTCAAGCAATGATTTTATGACGGGGTCGGCAGTCTGATTGCAAATAGTGGCAATCCGAGACATGAAGGCGACTGTAGAGTCAGGGTCGACCATAGACTGGGCAAGCTGCAGGTCAATTATGGCGCGCAGACATCCTATGCCGTTATGCGTGTCCAGCGCTTTTGAAAGCCGCAGCCGGGCGTCGGAAGAAACTTGTTTCGGAAAGGCGAAATCAGGTTGGCTGGATGGTGTTTTCACGTTGGCGCAGTTAATGGAAATGGAAATAAGGAGAGAAGAGGCGATAAACAATAGTCGTAACAAGTGTGTCAGCATAAAGAATATCGGTATGAGATGAGACGGAATAGGAAAAATAAAAGTCCTGCGAGGCCGCAAGACTTAAAGGATTTGATAGGGGGAAAAGTTCATTTTCTGTTACCTCTTTTGCCCTTACCCTCGCGATGTTTCATGAGATGGCGTCCAAACCGGCGTTCGGCAGATTTGAGTTTGAAGAGCTGCTTCTTTGAGAGAATCTCGCGAAGCTGAGGATAGTATTTACGGTCAATGTCGCCTTCGCGAGAACGCAATTCAAAGAGAGCCTCGGTGGCTTTTTCGTATTCAAGATCGGAGGGATGGTCGTTTTTGGACACACTGCGCTCGAGATCGCGGGTCTCACGCGCAATCTTGTCAAGCTCGGAATTCATGGCGTTGTACACTGGCACGAATTTCTCTTTCTGCTCGGGAGTGAGTTCGAGAGATTTGGCTATGAATTCGGTCTTATAGGCCCGCATTTCGTTGAACCATCTGTCGGCCTGAGCCTTTGACGGTTTCTGGCCGGGGCCTTGGGCGTTACAGAGTAAGGAGGGGATAAAAAGAAGAAACAGTAAGAAAGGTTTCATATCTGAAATGATGGGAGAATAAGGTCAATTTCTATAGGAATCGCTGAAATCGGAGAGAGATGAGGGGTCGACGCCTTCCTCATACAGGGCATCAATCAGGTCAGATTCTTCAACCTCCGACGCGCAGTAGTCGTAGAAGAAGGTGTCGTTGTTGATTGCATTTGCCAGCACAGGGTTATCGGCAATAGAAGAAAGGTCGGTATGCGGGCGCATGAGGTCGAACATTTTCATCATGCACCAGATGCCGAGGAACATTGCCGCCATATAAAGATAGGGCTTGACGCGCTGGAACCAGGTGCGAGGAAGTACGCGAGGCTTTTCCTCTTCCCACGGGCGGGTGGGGAGAGATGCAATCATGCGCTTGTTGAAGTCCTCAAAATAGCCTGGAGGCACAGTGAGACCGTCGCTTCTGGGAATTTTGGGAAAGTCTTCTTTATTCATAGGAAATGAAAATTATAGTGAGGAGAGTTTTATTCATTTATTCAATTTGACTTGTGAAACCGAGTAAGGTTTAACGACAGGAAAAATATTGTTCGATTTTTTTAACAGCGAGATGGTAGGAGGCTTTCAAAGCGCCGACCGAGGTGCCAAGAATGCGTGACATGTCCTCATATTTCATTTCTTCGAAATAGCGCATGTTGAAAACAAGGCGTTGCTTCTCAGGGAGAGTGGCAATGGCTTTGCGGAGTTCAAGGCTCAGGGCGTCGCCATCGAAGTCCGGGTCGGCTTCAATTGTGTTGATCAGTGCCTGAGTCTCATCGTCGACGGTAAGATTTTCCTGTTTGCGTTTCTGCTCGAGCCATGTGAGGGATTCGTTGATGGCTATTTTATGAAGCCATGTGGAGAGTTTTGCGTCGCCCCTGAAATTTTCAATTGAATTCCACGCTTTCAGAAAGGTGTTCTGAAGAAGGTCGTCGGCATCGGCATGGGAAGGCACCATGCGCCTGATCTGCCAGTAGAGCGACTGTGAATACTCCTTCACCACATCGGCGAAAGCCTCGCGGCAAGTAAGGGGATTGCGCAGGCGCTCAACAAGAGTTTCGGTATTGTCGGTATCCTTCATGGGATGCTAAATAGAAATATTATGGTGTAAATTTATAAAAAAAGCTTCGAGGGGAGTAAAATTATATGTATAATTGCCGAAGATTTAAGTAAAATTCAGAAATAAGATATGATTCACGGTATAGATTTCGATACAATAATGACGGCTCTGGGTCTGACTCTCGTGGCGGGAATGTCAACCGGCATAGGGTCGTTGATGGCCTTTTTTACCAGTCATACCGACAAGAAATTCCTTTCATGCGCGTTGGGACTTTCAGCCGGGGTGATGATATATGTCTCGTTCATGGATCTTCTGCCTATGGCGATAGAAGAGATTTCTTCAGGATATGCCGGGAAAACGGGAATGCTGTATGTGCTTTGCGGTTTCTTCGGAGGAATAGGGCTTATTGCCGCGATAGACATGCTCGTTCCCGAGGATGAGAATCCCCATGAAGTCAGTACGGTGGAGGAGATGAAAAGCGGCAGCAATCTCAGGCGCACGGGGCTGATGCTCGCGGGAGCGATCGCAATCCATAATTTCCCTGAGGGAATGGCGACTTTCGTGGCTGCCATGAACGGCCTTGATGTGGCGCTGCCGATAATGGTGGCGATCGCAATCCATAACATCCCTGAAGGGATTGCCGTTTCTGTGCCGATATATCACGCTACCGGTAACCGCCGGAAGGCTCTGATGTGGTCGCTGATGTCGGGCCTGGCCGAGCCTTTAGGGGCGATATTCGGCCTGGCATTCCTTTTACCGTTCTGGACACCTACAGTAGGAGCCATAGTCATGGCGGCTGTGGCCGGAATAATGGTGTATATCTCGTTTGACGAACTGCTACCCGGCTCAGAGCGTTACGGGCACCATCATCTCGCCATGTGCGGTGTGATAGGAGGAATGGTGCTTATGGCGTTCTCGCTGCTGTTGTTCTGAAAAGGGTTATTTCTGATTGCGCGAGGCTCCTGCGCCGAAAAGAAGATGACGGGAACGGCGCCCGGCTTCCGATGCAAGTTTCTCGGGAACGAATCGCCAGTTGGTTTCCACGCGCGGGGAAATCACACCTCGTTTTTCGACAGCTTTTATGAGGTAATAACGCAGGTCCTTGTCGGTGGCGCGTACCACTCTTGAAGAAAGCTCGTCGGCGGGGATACCGGCCCCGAGTGTCAGAAGGTCGCCTCCACCGTTGGCACGGTAAGAGTTTACGGCAACGGTATAAGTGCTGTCGGGGTTGAACGGGGTGCCGTCGGAAAGCGAAGTAATGGTAATTTTCTCTCCCCGCGGCCTGGTGATATCAACGGTATAGTCAATGCCGGCGGCGGAATCGAAATTATATGAGGGATTTTTAAGCCTGTTGTCTGCAAGTGAGGGGTTCTCCGAGGCAAAACGGATAAGCTGGCTGTCTTCCGAATCGGAGACGGGTGCTGTCCATAGGTCATAGGCCATTTCGAGGTAGTCTTTTATCTCACGTCCGGTAAGCTTCAGGGTATAAAGCATGTTCTCATACTTATAGAGAGTGAACATGTCGGATACCCGCAGCGGCCCGGCTACAATCGAGGCGTCGAACGAAAGGGGGGCGGCGAATGAAATCTGAGCTCCGGATATTTCAAGCTGCAGGTCGTGGAGCAGTGTCATGAACGCGGAAGGGCCGAAAAACGCGTCACGGGTGGAGAGGGTGTCGGTAACGGTTCCCAACTGCCGTTCCACAAAATCACTGACCGAGGAAAGACGGTCGGCGAATCTGGCAAGATATGACTTGGACGGAGACACTGCGGTGACATCCAGTAATTTTGGAACAACCGAAAGAGAATCTTTCCCGGAGGGGGTGTCGTGGAACACAAAATCAATTACGCCTATGGACCGTGCATTGTTGGCCGGATTGACTACCGGAACTTTTTTCCCGGATGGTGAAACGACCTCCGACAGGAACCGCTGATGGTCGTGGCCCATGAGTACCAAGTCGAAGCCGTCGACTTCGGCCGCCACTTTCATGGAGGCGTTCTCTATAACGGAACCTGTGGTTTTCGATGCATCGTGACCGGAATGGAAGAGACCGATAATAGCGTCAGGGTGCTCGCGCTCACGGATTATGGGAATCCATTTGCGTGCCGTAGCGGCCATGTCGTCGAATCTCAGGCCGCTCCACAGATTTTCAGGGAGCCAGGAGGGAATGGCCGGAGTAAGGAGACCGAGCACGGCAATCTTTTTGCCCTTGCGTTCGATAACGGTGTAGGGTGTGAGATAGGGTTCTCCGGTGAGTGTGTCGATGACATTCGCACCCAGCCATGGAATGTTCATGGCTTTATGGACACGGTCGTAGACAGCGTGGCCGGTCTCAACATCGTGATTGCCGATAGTGGCCGCGTCATATTCCATGAAATCAAATATCTCGGGTACAATATGGGGAGAAACAGTGTCGATGAAATTATAATAATAGACAGTGGGCTGTCCCTGCAGGATATCGCCGTTGTCGAGAAGGATGACACCGCCGGGATTAGCGGCGCGAAGTGAATCCACGGCGGTGGAGACCCTTGCCAGACTTCCTTCACCCGGAGCAAGCGTTATGAAATCATATGGGAAAAAATTTCCATGGACATCAGTGGTGAAGGCCACGGTTATTTTGGTTTCAGAAGGGAAGCTCGCCATAGAGAATGAAAGAAGGAGGAGTGACAATGCTGTTCGGAGTGAGAAAGTCATGACGCAAAAGGAGGGTTATTTATCGGGAATATAGAAGCACTGGATTTTACCGATTTTGAGCTGTCCTACAACCTTGAGCGGTATGCGCTGGGCATCGTCGGAAATCCATGCTTCGAGGGGAGAAGATGATTCGATCCGTCCGTTGGATGTGAAACGGAACACAAGCTTTATGGCTGGATAAACCTTGTTGTCAATTTTTACGTTCTCTTTCTTGATATATGTAATGGTGAGAATCTCTTTTTTCTTGCCGGAGAAGATATTGAGGCTCACCGACTGATTCTGGAGGAAAGAGTCAAAATCTATTTTACGGAGATAGTAGAACGAGCTGAGGAAGTCAACGGCAACACCTTCGGCGGAGAGTTTTGTGACGGTTTTAATCGTCTGGTTGCTATTCTTAGGGCGGCGTAGTCGTGTGGATTCACCCTTTACGGAATCGGCATGGCGCGTGAACTTCACCACGTCGTGGGTGTAACGCCCATTTTCGTTTGACACGCGCTCATAACGGGTCGGGGTCATGTCGGTCGGGCGCATGCTGGTGTAAAGAGTGTCGCGCAACTTATAGAAATGGTCGGCCCACGGTTCACTACGGGCATAAAGACAGGCCTTATAGCCGTCGGGAATGCGGGTGAGGGTAATTGTGGCGTTACCGGCCTGTTTCTGAATCAGTCCCCATTTATACAGTACCTTGTAACGGAGAGTTTCCTGCGGAGTTTCTGAGGCGAGAATGCCTGAGATAGAAATTAAGAGAGCTATACAGGTTAATAAGAATTTTTTCATCGTCTGAATTTTAAATCGGGAAATGGAAGAGCGTGGCGTGCCATCTGCTCGATGCGTTTGTTGCGCCAGCACTTGCGGCACACCGCTATGTAACGGTCGTCGCCTCCGATTTCTACCTGGGCTCCATCCTCAACAAAGTCGCCGTTGGCGTCTATTCGTGCGTTGATGATGGTTTTCTGCCCGCAGTTACACGTGGACTTTATCTCATCAATGGAATCGGCAAGCTCGAACAGTCGCCGCGATCCTTCAAAGAGGTGACTTTTGAAATCGGTGCGCAGACCGTAGCATATCACGTTGCTACCGTAATCATCTACTATACGCGCGAGCTGGTCAACTTGTTCGCTCGACAGAAACTGTGCTTCGTCGACAAGGAACCAGTCAATCACGGTCATTTCGGCCTCAAACATTTCCTGGGCGAGCATGTAAAGGTCGGTATCGGGCAGAATCCATTTGCATTCACGCTCAATGCCGATTCGAGAACGGATCACATTTGATGACTCGCGGGTGTCAATGGCCGGTTTAAGGCATGCGTATCTGAGACCGCGTTCTTCGAAGTTATATGCCTGGGTGAGAAGGAGCGCTGTTTTGGCGGAACCCATCGTGCCATAGCGGAAATATAGTTTGCCTGATCGATTCATTTCTTTGGAAGTGCTGGAGTTTGTGTGGCAAAGGTAATGACAATTTTCCGAAACGTGCCATTAAAGCGGTAATCGGATTATTGGCCGGGACTGTATGTCACCCGCAGAATAGAGCGGGTGGAAGGTGTGACTGGGAAATTACGTGAGGCCCGGAGGCCGGGGACCCAGAGTATGATTTCGTTGCCGGAGCCATCCGTATGGGTGAGCAGCGGGAGAGTCTGTTTTTGCAGGAGAGAGAGTTTTGCATCGGAAAAAATGTCGCTTATAAGGCGCGAGCCCTTCATGCCGAAAGGCAGAAGACGGTCGCCCTCTTTCCAGAAACGGACGTCAACGGTGCCGGATTTTTCAAGCGTCTCCGCATCGAAGTAAGCGCAGAATGGGTCTCGGACAGGATGGAAGTCAGCCGGGGCGATAAGTTCGTAATGAAATTTTCTCGCCGGGTCGGAAGCAGCCGTGTCGTCGCTCCTCAGAAGTATGCCTCTGGATGATATCAATATGTTTCCGGCGGAAGATATGAATTTCCGGCCGGAACGGTCGGCGGAGGCAAGCATATCGTCGGTCTGCGAGCGGGTAAAGCCTTCGGGCGAAAGCCATTCATACAGAAGCAGGGCGGCGTGAGGCTCCGAGGCGATAAGCTTATTGAGGTCTATTCCGCCATTCGGGAGGGTGTAGTGCGCGCGTTTTTCCTCGATAGCATGGCGATAGAAATCGTGGTTTTCGCAGAGAAGGCTAAGCGAGGAGGTTATGGCGTTTAGGGCATCCTTGCCTTCTCCGGCAGCATACTGGAGGGCCGGGATGACGTGGTGACGGATACGGTTGCGAGTGAAATCGTCGGACAGATTCGAGGAATCAGTGATGAAATCCACTCCGATGGTGCGGAGATAATCTTCGATTTCCATTCGCGAGACCTCAAGGAGGGGGCGGATAATGCCGCGTGAATTTAGGGCACGCATTCCCCTCAGCCCAGCCAGGGATGAACCCCGGAGGAGATTCAGAAGGAGTGTCTCGGCGTTGTCGTCGGCATTATGGGCCACGGCGATTCTTCTTATTCCGGTTTCGGCTCTCAGGTTGTCAAACCAACGGTAACGCAGATCGCGGCAGGCCATCTCCAAAGAGGGAGTGCCTGGTGAAAGACGGCGATATTCATCGACGTCAAAATCAATTTTATGGAAATCGCAGCCAAGTCGGGCGGCAATGTCACTGGCATATCTTTCGTCGCGCATGCTTTCATCGCCACGAAGATGGAAATTGCAGTGGGCAGCCAGGCACTTGAACTGGAGCGCATGGAGGGCACAAAGGAGAGCCACGGAGTCAGCACCTCCGCTCAACGCCACTATTACGCGTTCGCCCGCGGAAAGAAGTCCACGGGCGAAAACGACGTCAGCCACTTTTTTCTCAAGTGAATGGCGAAAAGTGATGTCAGCCGACATTATGAAAGAACGTGAGTGACAACCGGATTGTTACTTGAAAGTAACCACGCGGTTATAGACAAAGTTGCTCAGGGTGTAGAAACACATGCCGAGAAGGGTGGACAGACCGTAACCCGAAAGGGTGAATCCGGCAATGTCAAGCTGCCATGAGGCAAGAGGGGTGTGAGTGGTAAGAAGCCATGTCACCAGAAGCTGGAGTCCATAGCAAAGCATGAAACCACCGATAAACTTGATGCCTTCGCGCAAAGCGTTGTTTTTCGAATGGAATACCCAGAGTTTGTTCCAGATAAAAGAGTTGAGGAATCCTGCCACATATCCCAGAGCATTGGACACCCATGGATTTACGCCAAGAACACTTTTGCAGGAGAAAATAACCACAAGAGTGATGCATGTGTTCATTATACCGACGCATACATAGCGCATGAACTGTGAAACCACGGCACGCTGTTGGGCAGACATATTAAGCGTAAGATACATAACTTATGGTAGAATCGCGTTTGAAAAAATGAGGAAAGAATAGAGTTGGAGTTAATCTTCAGGAGAGGAGGAAGAACGCCCGCGGCTGTAATGGCGGCACACGGGAGTGAGACCGCAATTAAGGCAATCGGGGCGCCGCGCCTTGCATACGTAACGCCCATGAAGAATGAGCCAATGGTGGGCTTTGGGCACAATTTCGGCAGGGATATTGCGCATCAGGGTCTGTTCGGTCTGCAGCGGAGTGCGGGAATTTGTGGTGAGACCGATGCGCTCGCTTACACGAAACACATGGGTGTCCACAGCCATTGCCGCTTTTCCCCATACAACCGACAGAATCACATTGGCCGTTTTCCGGCCGACGCCGGGCAGAGTAAGAAGCGAGTCGATATCGGAAGGCACTTCTCCGCCGAAGTTTTCCACAAGAGTGCGGGCCATTCCCAAAAGCGATTTCGTCTTGTTGTTGGGGTAGGATACCGAACGGATATAGGGGAAAACGTCGTCGGGAGTTGCGGCTGCGAGGGTAAAGGCGTCGGAGAACGCCTCAAACAGGGGAGGAGTCACCAGATTGACGCGTTTGTCGGTGCACTGGGCCGAGAGAATCACGGCCACAAGCAACTGGAAGGGATTGTCGTAGTGCAGTTCGGTCTCAGCCACGGGCATTTCGCGGCTGAACCATTCAATTACTGCCTGATATCTCTGTTTAACGGTCAATTGGCTTATTCCTTATTTGAATCTTAGACTTGGAATGTATGAAATGGTTTAATGTGCGGCGTGGAACTGCTCAAGGAAACGACGGTCGTTTTCGGAGAACATTCTGAGGTCGTTGACCTGATATTTGAGGTTGGTGATGCGCTCCACACCCATTCCAAGGGCGAAACCGCTGTAGATTTTCGAGTCGATGCCGCACGCGTCGAGCACATTGGGGTCGACCATGCCGCATCCGAGAATCTCGACCCAGCCGGTTCCCTTGCAGAAGGAGCATCCTTTTCCTCCGCAGAGATTGCAGGAGATGTCCATTTCAGCAGAAGGTTCGGTGAAGGGGAAGTAGCTTGGACGCAGGCGTATGTCTGTATTCGGGCCGAACATTTCGCGGGCGAAATAAAGCAGGGTCTGCTTCAGGTCGGCGAACGACACGTTTTTGTCAACATAAAGGGCCTCGACCTGATGGAAGAAGCAGTGGGCACGCGCGGAGATGGCTTCGTTGCGGTACACACGGCCGGGGCATATTATGCGGATAGGTGGCTTGGAATGCTCCATCACGCGGCTCTGGACCGAAGAGGTGTGGGTGCGCAGAAGCACGTCGGGATTACGCTGGATAAAGAAGGTGTCCTGCATGTCGCGCGCAGGGTGGTCGGCGGCGAAATTCAGCGCAGAGAACACATGCCAGTCATCTTCAATCTCCGGACCTTCGGCAACGGTGAACCCGAGGCGCGAGAATATGGAGATAATCTCGTTGCGCACAATGGAGAGGGGATGACGCGAGCCGAGTGAAATGGGAGAGGCGGTGCGGGTGAGGTCGAGCGAGGTGTCGATGACATCCACGGACTCAACGGCAACGCGCAGCTGGTTTATGCGCTCGGTGGCAAAGTCCTTGAGCTCGTTGATAGCCGGGCCCATAGCTTTCTTCTCTTCGGGCGAAAGGGCGCGGAAGTCGTTGAACAGAAGCGAGATTTCGCCTTTCTTGCTGAGATATTTAATTCGGAGTGCCTCCACTTCGTCGGGGGTTGACGCTGTGGCGGAGCTGAGGAGTTCCTTTATTTGACGTATTTTTTCAACCATGGGAGTTAAAAAGTTTTATACAAATATTTAGGAGAGAACAGGAGTGGAAAAAGGGAGAGAGGATAAGGGGGGGATTAATCCATCGAAAGACCGAGGGTGGCCATTGCGGCATCTACGTCGGCTGTAAGTTCGGCGTCCTGCTTGTCGCGGCTCACGATTTTGCCCTGCGGATCGAAGAGGATGATGCAGGGGATTGAGGAGATGCCGTAGATGTCGGTGGGAATGGTCTGTGCATCGAGAATCTGGTTCCAGGGAAGCTGATGCTGCTCGATTGCCTTGAGGGTGTTTTCAGGCTGGTCCCACACGGCTACGCCGAGAACTTCGAGGCCTTTGTCGGAATATTTGTTGTAGAGTTCCTTGATTACGGCAGTCTCGCGGATGCAGGGACCGCACCAGCTTGCCCAGAAGTCAACGAGGGTGTATTTGCCTTTACCGACGTAGTCGCTCAGACGCGAGGTCTTGCCATCGTAGGTGACTTCGAAATCCTTGAACATGTTGCCGGGCTGGGTCTCCTGCTTCTTGACGAGGCTTGTGCGAAGCTTGGCAATGCGTTTGCCTTCCGAGAATGTGGGGTAGAGGGCCAGAATGGAGTCGAGCTGAGGAAGATTGCATTCATAGGCACTCTGGAGGAAAGTATAATAGCCGAGGGCATTGTCGTTGTTGGCAGCAATAAGAGAGTCGGACATGGCAGTGTGGCGGTCGGAGAGCTCTTTGGCACGGGCGATGCCGGTGGAATCGTCGGGGAGCTGACGGTATTCTTCCATCAGGGCTTTCTCGGCTTTGTTGAAGCTGGCAAGGGATTCATTCAGAGGAGAGCCAGACATGGCGCGAGTTTCAGAATCAAGAACAATCTGGCCGGGTTCGAGAACTATTGTTCCGGCACGTGAACCGTCGCATACCACCTGAGCCATGACAGCTTTTGCAATCTTTCCCTTGAAGAGGGCTGTGCCGTTTTCAACTATGGTGCTGTCTATTTTGTCGGAGGAATCGTAGTCAACAAGGTAAGCCATAGAGCCGTTTTCGGCAGAAGGGACATTGACGGTGACCGTGTAGTCGGTGTTTTCGTTTTTAGCGCAGGAGGCGAGGAGAAGCGCAACAGCTGCCGGAATAAAAATTCTTGATTTCATAAAAATATGATTGGCTATAAATTGATTAAATCGGGAGCCGATATAAAACGGCAATATTTCCTACAAAGTTAATCACTAATTTTGAGGTAGATGAAAAATGAAGGTAAAAACTGGTTAAAAAGGTGGATTTTTAGAGAAAAGGGGGTTGAATTACCAAAATTACAGTATATTTGAAA
>VSPV01000037.1 GCA_009775605.1 Paramuribaculum sp. | reverse complement strand
TATAATTATCTAATATTAGCGCATTTACAAAATTGAGGTTTCATGAAGCATCAGAAAAGTTGCCCTTCCAAGGCAACTTCTTAAAATTGCAGTTAGCTGATAATCAACTAACTGCAATTTTCTTTTACCATACCTGCACAACAGAACTATAAAATTCGGCAGATTGGACATTTGGGCAAGTTGGACATTTGGGGTGATGGATTGCGCGTAATGCATTGGTTTAGTTATCTTTGCGAAGATAATTATTGATATGATTAAAAAATGCTTTTTCTGCGGGTCTAAATCTACCAGAGGCAAGCTGCGGAGCATGCGCGCCTCGCTGCCACCCCCGAAAGCGTGGGCAGTCCGTCGGGTTCCCACGTTTACGCACACTGCGTCATCGCCATCCCCAGGCTCGCCGCAGGTGGGACCGACAGCGTTTCCCCCGCAGCTGACGCAGCGGGTTTTACAGAAAACGCGGCTCCGCCGCTCCGAGTTGGCTTACCTTATACATGGGATACTGCAGACACATTTTAACAACCTTTATTTTATATTGCCTCATTGAAAATTCCCCGGAGCACTATGTCTTAATATTAATTAACGCCTATGGGCAGAAATTACGCTACGGTCTCATGCTATTTTTGCTGCTGAAAGCCGTAGTGGCATTCCTCGTAATCTAAAATATAGACCGTTATGTCAGTAATCGTTATTATTCTTTGTGTCTTTGCATGGTTTGGGCAAGCCCTCAAAGATGGTGCAGACATATAGGACGCAATTATTAAACAAAGTTCCGTATCTTAAAGAATTCGCATGGAATAGTGTATTTATTTCCGATTAAATCCACATGTATCGAAAGAGTTAAATGCGCTTCATAATATCTTACCTATATAACTGAATCTGATATAGCTGATAAATCTGCTAACTGTATCAGCTGTTATGCGCGGTAGAATATTTTGCTTATATTTGCAATGATTTCCCCTTGGTAGGCCTCGGTGCGCGGGGCCATGTTAAATCTAATCAATCTGACTATTACCAGTCAGAATACGGGCAATCATCCACCATAATACGAGCATTTATGCCCAAACCCGAATTCAGATATATGACGGCCGACGAGGCTGTGCGCCTGGTCAAAAGCGGCGACCATGTGTTTGTGCAGGGAAGCGGTTCGATTCCCGAGGCGCTTATCGCAGCGCTTGCACGCCGCGGCCACGAACTCCACGACGTTATTCTATACAACGCATTCGCCATGGGGCGCCGCGTATCACCGCTCTGCGATCCAGCCCTGAAAGATTCGTTTCTCATCGACTCTTTCTTTGTATCTAACGCGGTGCGGGGATGGGTAAACCAGGGATATGCAACCACCACTCCACGCTTCTTCGGGCAAGTGCCGCAGCTTTTCCGCGACGGCACCATTCCGCTGGATGTTGCGTTTATCAACTGCTCGTTGCCCGACAGCGAGGGGTTCGTATCGTTCGGAGTGTCTGCCGACCTCACACCCTCAGCTGTGGAAAAAGCCCGGATTATCGTGGCCCAGATAAATCCTCTGATGCCATTTACCTATGGTGATTCCGTGATTCATTCATCATGCATCGACGCAATGGTGAAAGTCAACGATCCTCTTGCCGAAACGGTGGATACGCCTCCCACGCCGGAGGAGCTCGCCATAGGCCGCGCTATTGCGGAACTCCTGCCCGACGGCGCCGTGCTGCAGGTTGGCGTGGGAGCAATTCCCAACGCCGTGCTCCATTCCCTGAAATCACACCGCCATCTCGGCATTCATTCCGAAGCACTCACCGAAGGGTTAATGGACCTGATGGAAGCGGGCGTTGTTGATAACTCCCTGAAGCAGATTGAGCGCGGGCGCTCGGTTGCGTCGCTGGTGCTCGGCACAAGACGGCTATATGATTTCGTGGACCACAACAGGGACATCGTGATGCGTGACATTGCATGGGTCAACGATCCCTTTATAATAGCTCAGAATCATAACATGGCGGCCATAAACTCCTGTCTGGAGATAGACCTTTCCGGACAAGTTTGCGCCGATTCCATCGGCACACGCATATATTCCGGCGTAGGCGGCCAGCACGACTTCGTGTACGGCTCTTCAAGAAGCACCGGCGGCCAGTCGTTCATCGCCATGCTTTCCACCACATCAAAAGGCCAAAGCAAGATTCGCCCGGTTCTGACGCAGGGCGCAGGCGTAGTCACAACCCGATTTCAGACCAACTGGGTTGTGACTGAATACGGAGCCGTGAATCTCCGGGGAAAGAACATGATAGAGCGTGCGCGCCTGCTCATATCCATAGCCGCCCCGCAATTCCGCGAGAAGCTTGACCGCGAGGCATTCAATATGCTTGGATACGCCTACCGCCGGTGGCGCTGACAAAAGCTAAAAAACGGAATGGCTAAAAGACTCAGCCTCTGAGCGACAAAGCGTCGCCGGGCTCAGAATTTCACGCCGGTACGCTTATAGATCATGCGGCTCAGCACCATATTGATACCGATCCATACCGCTATATCCAGCACAAAGAGAAGGGTTATATCCACCGTGGGCGACAAAAGACAATTCACCAGAGTGAAAAGAGCCGAGCAGCCGATAATTGTGGGCATCGCCACACGTTGGTTGATGCCTATGGCAAGCAGCTTGTGGTGGATATGCGATTTGTCGGGCATAAACGGATTCTTATGTGCACGAATACGATGAAGATATACCCTGACTACATCCAGACAAGGTATCAGCAGCGGAGCAAAAGCCACCACCGCCGAATTGCTCTGGGTCACCACATCTGGAATCTGACATATCCTTATGCTCATCACACTCAGGAACAGACCGATAGTAAGCGCGCCGGTATCGCCCATGAATATCTTCTGATGTTTCTGGGGATTACCGAAGACATTGTAGATGAAGAAAGGCACCAGTGCGCCGAGTGTTGCTACCGCAATAGCCGAGAAGAGATAAAGACCCGCCTGATAGAAAACGTAGGTATAGAAAACGCACGCTACGGCCGAGAGGCCGGAGGCGAGACCGTCTATACCGTCTATGAGGTTGATGGCATTTATAATAAATACTATGAGTAACACCGTGAGCGGCACCGCAATTGCTATGGGCAGCGCTCCTATTCCACACAGGCCATGAAGATTGTCGAGCATCATGCCGCCGCTTATAATCAGGCATGCCGAAATGGTCTGCATGATAAACTTCGCCTTATAGCGCACACCCACCAGGTCGTCGGCCATACCGGTAAGATAAAGCAGAATCGCACCACTGAGAATGAAGCAAAGCGGCTGCATGTTCTCCCACAGACGCGAAAGCACCAGATTGTTTCCCGAATACAAGCCGAAGCCGTAAAGCAGGGAAATGGCGAACATCATCGAGGGGAAGAAAGCAATTCCTCCCAGACGTGGAATCTCAAGTTTGTGGATTTTGCGCGAATCGGGTGTATCAAAAAGTTTTTTTCTGAATGCTATAAGAAGAATCTGCGGAATTATGATGCCGCAGAGGGCCATCACACAGATAAATACGGAAAGGTCTATTAGAATCCAGCTCATGGTAATTATTCAGAATTTTCTTAAAAAGGTCTCTCTTTTTTGAAAACGGACTTTGATTAGGTGGCATCTAAACTTTAAATTCCGGCTGAGACAAGTGTGTCACAAGCGTTTTCGGCAATAGTAAAAATTTGTCCCGGCAGAAACTATTCCTATTTAAAATAGGAACATCGCAAAGTTAATAAAAGTTTATTAACCATGCAACTGTTTTAAGCAGGATTTACCCCCCCCATTATATTTCTGAATATCAGCATATTACCCATTAAGACACAGACTCTTTCACTATCAAATGGCTCTGATTCGTCGAAATCAGCGGTCATCTCCTCAGCCGTAGCCACTGAAACACATGGCACCCTTACCCCCTCGGTATACTTATATCCCCGATTTTATCACAGGGATGCCGAATATTCCTTCCGAAAGCTCAATATCGATTTTCTCCCCTTTCCGGTGTGCGCCGAATCCTTTCCTTCCGAGTCTTATATCCTTTTTGCGACCATTACTGAAAGAAAGCTCCATATAATACACCTTATAAGGCTCCCCGGTCCTTACATATCGGCGCCCTACTCTTCTTGTGCTGTGTTCGGTCTTGGAGTATAGACGTTCAACCACCGCTTCCTCTCTGTGAGTGTCATCACTGCCAATGGTGTAATTGCTACCCAGAAACATGAAACAGGCCAGAGCAGAAAGCAGCGCGCCCTGAAATAGATAATTGACTATAAAACTGTCGTTTCCCGACACGCGCCGGCTTATTCCTATCATAAAATAGGATGCCGCGAAGCCCAGCACAATACAAGGCACAACCGAAGCCGGCAGCGAAACAAGACTGCGTCCATAGAAAAACGCCGCGCCTCCGGCAAGAACCACCGTAAGTATCACCGACGCCACCATCACTGCGGTAGAGCGCGAAGATTTTGTGCTTTCTCCCATATTTGTTAATTTTGCCACGATAAAAGGATAGTATTTTCAGCCCGCAAAATTAATAAAGTTAACTTATTTATCACATTCAGATATATGAAAACATCAGTAATCAGACTTATCGCAATTCTCCTGTGCGTTTCGGCCATTGCACCAGCATCGGCCCAGTTCAATCTGAAAAAAGCAGTCAACTCGGCAGCCAAAGCCGGCAAGGCCCTGACTCTCAGCGATGCCGACATGGCCGCCTACGTCAAGGAATCCGTTGACTGGATGGACAAACACAACCCCGTTCTTCCGGAGGACAATCCTTACACCCAGCGTCTCCGCAAACTCACCGAGGGCATAACCGATGCCGACGGCATTCCACTCAACTTCAAGGTCTACGACGTGATCGATGTCAACGCCTTCGCCTGCCCTGACGGCAGTGTGAGAGTTTTCTCTTCGCTGATGGACATCATGAACGACGACGAACTCATGGGAATCATAGGCCATGAGATTGGTCACGTTGTAAAACGCCACTCCAAAAACGCTTTCCGCACCCAGCTTCTCACCGGTGCCATGAAGGATGCCGTGGCCTCAACCGGAGGCAAAGCCGCAGCTCTTACCGAATCCCAGCTCGGAACTCTCGGCGAAGCTCTTATCAACTCCAAGTATTCACAGAAGCAGGAAAAGGAAGCCGATGACTGCGGATATGATTTCCTCGTGCAGCACGGACGCAACCCCTACGGCATGGCAATGTCGTTTGAGAAATTCCTTGAACTCGAGGACAAAAGCGGCTCCAAGCAGAGCTATATCCAGCGCATGTTCTCTTCCCACCCCGATACCAAGGCCCGCATCGAGCATATAACCAAGCGCGCCGAAAAGGAGGGATTCTCGCGCCCCGAAGCCAAATAATCAGAACATAAACCCATAACCACTACGGCGGTGTGTCAAACTGAAGCTGTTTTGACACACCGCCGGTGTTTTTATCTTGACGGAACAGGGAGGAAGCCGCTGTTCCTATCTGGATGCTTTGTCCGGAATGTGATACGGTTCCATGTGGATACTTACGTGGGTCTCCTGACCTAACGCCATTCGCAGACGCCGTTCGACCTCGGTGGCGACATCATGCGATTCATTCAAGGTCATCTCCCCGTCCATCTTCACATGAGCGTCAATGGCATCCAGCGGCCCTATGCGGCGCGTGCGCAGATGCCCTATCGAAATCACGCCGGGAGTTGACATTATTATCTCCACAATCTTCTGGCGCACGCTCTCGGGAAGCGATTTCTCAAGAAGTTCATCGATACCGTTTTTAATCAGCTTCCAGCCCATCACCATAATGAACACACTCACCACAGCGGCGGCAAGGGGGTCGAGCATCACCCATTTCCGGCCCAGCAGCATGGCACCGAAAATGCCTGCAAGAGTGGCTATGGATGTGAACGCGTCGCTGCGGTGATGGAGCGCGTTGGCTTTCAAAGCCGAAGACTTCAACCGACGGCTGAATATTACAGTGTAACGGTACAGTCCCTCCTTCAGCAATATAGAGATTATGGCAGCGGAGAGCGCCCACATATTCGGGCTTTCCACATCGGCGCCGCGCATTATCGCCACGCATTCGGCCACGCCATTGTATAGCAGCCCCACGCCAACACCGGCAAGCATTATGCCGATTATCACCGAGGCAAGTGTCTCATATTTTCCGTGTCCGTAGCCATGGTCGGTGTCTTCCGGCTTTCCGGAGATTTTCACGAAAACGAGCACCACCACATCGCTCACGAAGTCGGAGAGCGAATGGACTGCATCGGCTATCATGGCCGAACTGTGGCCGAGGACTCCGGCCACGAATTTGAACACCAACAGCAGGAAGTTTACCACACTTCCTATAAGCGTGACCTTGTAAATCGTTTTTTCTCTTTCGCCCATACTGTAATACGCGCCAAAAGCAAGACTATGATTGTTAAATAAACACGAGCAGAAGCTCTGCACAAAATTACAGATTGTAAGCAAATTCAGAAAAGAATCAGGCCCTTATTTCAGGCGCCCGGTGGCATTGAGATATTGCGCCTCCGAAAGCTTGAACACTCCGTAGGCCCCCGTATAATCATCCTGCGCCTGGCGGTAAAGCGTCTGCGCGTCGAGAAGGTCGGTTATCGTGCTCATGCCCGCATCATAGTAGGCCTGGTTGAGCCGGAGATTTTCCTTGCTCTGCACTATAGCTTCGGAGGCGAGGACCATCTTGCGGTGTGCGGCGGTGAGATTGTCCCATTTGTCCGACATCTCTATCTCCAGTTTCTGGCCGAGATTCGAGAGCTCGGTGCGCGCGTTGGCCAGTTCAAGCTTCTTGCGTTTTATGGCGTGGGAACCGCCCCACCATCCCGACAGCGGCACGGAAACGGTAACCATCACTCCGCCGAAATTATGGTCCTGATTCAGCACATCGTGGTAGAACCATCCGGCACCCACCCCCACCTGAGGCAGATAGTTGCCTACTTCCATACGCTTCTCAAGATCCTTTGCCTCCACATTCTTTACCAGCAGGCGGTGGTCGGCCGTAAGGTCAAGAGCTTCGGAAGTCCTTATAAAGAGCGCATCGGGATATGCGGGAATGCTATCAGGCACCTGTGCCCTGACGTCTACTCTGGCATCGGTTCCGAGCCCCACCTGCTGCGCGAGCAGCATTTTCATCAGCTCTATACCGTTGTCAAGATCCACCAGATCGGCACGGTATCCGTTGCGCTTCAATTCCACCTTCAGCAGGTCGTTGCGTGTGGCCACTCCGGCGTCCACTGCCGCTCCCACCTGGCGCGAGAGCGTGTCGAGCATGGTAATGGCGCTTTCCACGGTATGCTTCTGCGCCTTGAGGGTGACGAGCTGCCAGTACAGAGCCTCCGTCTGGAGCTGCACCTGATTGGCACTCTGCTCCTTGCGGATGCGCGCGGCCTCCTCGCCTACTTTGGCGAGCTTATTGCCGTTAACAATACGGCCTCCGGCAAAAACGGGCTGCAACGCCCATATTCCGGCAGCTTTCCCCCTGTTTATGATTCCGAGGGTGAAAAGGTCGAGCACGTTGTATTGAAGCACATCGTTATGGGTCTTGAACCATGAGCCCCCGGCCGAAACCTGCGGAAAATATTTTGTAAAAGCCTCGCGGCGCGTCTCTATGGCGGCCCGCAGATTATTGTCGGCCACGCGTATGTCGGCATTGTTGGCTATGGCCATCCGCTTGCACTCGTCGAGTGAGCACACGGTGTCAGTGACAGCCTCTGACGGCTCGTCGGCACGGCAGATTCCGGCCCCTGCGCCCAGAGCGGCGATGCAGATTATCGTCTTGTATATCGTTTTCATTTCTTCAGGTCATGATTTCGGTTGATATCATAATAGATGCGTCTCAAGCGGTTCGGGAAGTGGCTTGTCGGCGCCCTTCTGTCGGCATTTCATCATGGAATAGGCCACAGGAATCACAGTAAGGATAAATATCATGGTGACGGGAGTGCCCCAGAATATCACCACACCCATAGGCTTCCAGAGCGCGCTGTTGCCTATCACCATCGGGAGCACACCCATGGTGGCGGCAGCCGAGGTGAGGAAAATCGGGCGCATCCTTCGTTTGGAAGCGTTGAGCACCGCATCGTGCACGGCCTGACCCTCGTTGCGCAGCTCCTCGGCATAGTCCAGAAGCACTATGGCGTTTCTCACAAGAATGCCCATGAGCGACACTATTCCAAGCACGCAGGTAAGCGACATGTCGGTGTCCTGTATTATCAGGCCAAGCGCGGCACCGGGCATACAGAGCAGCAGGGAGAAGAGCAGCAGAATGGCGGTGTCGGCCTGCGCGTAATGGAACAGCAGTATGAAGAAGATAATGGCCACGGCCAGTGCCAGGCCTGAGAGAATCTGGGGAAGAGTGTCCATAGTGTTCTCCCATTCGCCTCCGCGGTCAACCACAACTTCCTGCGGCAGATCCAGGCGGCTGATGCTGTCCATGAGCGCCTCCGTTCGGTCAATCACGTTGACATTGCGCTGCACCTCGGCAATCACCGAAACGGTGGCTATGCCGTTGTAATGGGTGAGCATACCCTGATGCCACTGGGGACTGACGGTAGAAATCTGACGCAGAGGAACTGTGCCGAATCCTATCACGGGCATAGGTTCGTTTTCCAGCTCATCCACATTGCTGCGGCGCGAGGTGCCGGTCTTGAGGGTGACGGGAATGCCGTAGTCGCCTTCCCACACAGTCGCCACAGGCAACCCGGGAGAATAGCGCATGGCAAGGGATGTCTCCACCAGCGTGGAGTTGAGTCCGAAGCGTTCGGCACGGTCGCGGTCGAGGCTCACGGCTGCAGACGCCAGAGGATTGTCAAGCGACGTGCGGACATTGCGGAGTCCGGGCACATGCCTTGCCACCGCGGCAACCGAGTCGGCCACTTTCTTGAGCGTGGCGGCATCGGCGCCGGAGAATTTCACCTGTATAGGGTAGTCGGCAGTGGAATAACTGAGCTGCTTGAATCTCACAAAGGCATCCGGGAAGTAGCTTTCATATTTTTCCGTAAAGGCATTGAGCACGTCTATTGTGGCATCGTTGCTCTTGGTGTTGACAATAAACTGGGCGAAGTTCGGACCTCCTACCTGGGGTGCATAAGTGGCCTGGAAGCGGGGCGATGAACAGCCGTGGAACGACGCTATCGAAACCACCATCGGGTCCTTTGCCAGTATGCGTTCCAGCGAATCGGCTATCTCGGTTGTACGCTCAACGGCCGTTCCCTGCGGCAGGAAAATCTCAACGGCAAACTGGTTGCGTTCGGCGATAGGCATAAGCTGCATCGGATGGACTATGAAAAGCCATGTTCCGGCCACGGTGGTGATCACTCCCAGAGCGATTGTGGTCTTGGGCCACGCGAAGCACCAGTCAATCACCTTATTATACCCCTTCTGCATCGACACGAAGAAACTGAATTTCTTTTTGCCCGAGGCTATGGCTTCCTGCTGTAGCTTATAGATAGGTTTCTTTATAAGCTTGTATTGCATGTAAGGCACCAGAAGCTCGGCAACCATCAGCGATACAAACAGGATTATGGTCATGCCCCAGGGGAAATCCGTGAGGAAGTCGCGGAACATTCCTTTTATGGTTAGCAAGAACGGGAAGAAGGTGACCGAGATGGCGAGTGTAGCCGAGAATATGGCCTTGAAGAACTCCGTGCCTGCCCGCAGGGTTGCGTGGTAATGGTCCATTCCCTCAGAAATCAGCTCCACATAGTCGTCGATAATCACCACGGAGTTGTCCACAATCATGCCGAGCGACACTATCAGACATGCCAGTGTCACCGTGTTAAGTTCTATCCCGAAGGCATAGAAAAGGCCCAGCGATATGAATATGGCTATCGGGATTGTAGATGCGGCTATCAGAGCCACATTCAGCGGAAGCAGCAGCATTATCACCACCACCACGGCTATTATGGCCACCAGAAGCTCCACAAGGAAATAGTTAACGGAACTGTTCACCACCACAGGCTGGTCGGTGATTTTGAACAGCGTCACGCTTTCGGGAATCTCCGATTTGAAGGCATCTATCTGTTTGTCCACCTCTTTGCCCATTTCCACTATATTGTAGCCTTCTTTCATCTGCACGCTCAGGAGTATGCACTTCTGGAAGTTGTTGGTTATATAGCTGTCGGGCTCAGGATACTCGCGGCGTATGTCGGCAATCTCGCCCAGCCGCACAACGCTGCCGTCGGGGGTAGAAAAAACTATCATGTCGGCCACATCGGCCACGGAGTTGACCGAGCGCGTCACGATTATAGGCTGCGTATAATGTCCGCTTTTAAGCGACCCCCCTGTGGTCTGGAAGCCCTGGGCGAGGAGAGTGGCACCCACGGTTGTCTCGGAGAGCGCGTAGTGTTTGAGTTTCTCCGGGTTGAGATACACGGCTATCTGCTCGGTCTGTTTGCCGGTGACACTCATCGTGCCCACACTCTCCACCGTGCGCAGCCGGTCTTTGAGCCGGTCCATGTAGTCGCCAAGCTCGCGGTAGGTCTTGTCATCGCTCTGCATGGTTATAAGCAGCGCCGAAGTATCGCCGAAATTACTCAGAGTCTCCACGGCGAGAACGCCCGGCGGAAGCGTGAGTTTCACCTGATCCATGCCAATCTTGAACTCGTTCCAGAACGGCTTGGAGTCCTGCACGTCGTTGTCAAGCTCCACGAATATTATGAGCATTCCCGCACTGATCTGCGAGTGGGTCTTCGTTTTGTCTACCTGCTTGTAGGAAAATATGTAGTCCTCCAGAGGTTTGAGCACTTCGTTCTCTATCTGCTCTACTGTGGCGCCGGGATATACCGCGGCCACCACGCCCTCGCGGATGGTAAACGATGGAAACTCATTCTTGTTCATCACCTTGAGGGCATAGATGCCGAAGGCTATGAGCACGCACACAAGAAGTATCACCTCCTTGCGGTATTTTATACCCGCCATCACTATAGGATTGGGGTTGGAAAGCGGCTGTGGCACCTGCTGCGGGGTTGCGTCCCCCTGAACCTTCGGGCTCGGGGATGCCTGCCGCTGATCGTTGCTGTTCGTTGCCATTGTCTTTTACACTTTAAGAGTGATGAATCATTCTGCCACCGTCACCTCGGTGCCGTTGCTTACCTTCTGCATTCCGGCTACAATCACGCTGTCGCCCGGCGCAATGCCGGTGTGTACTCTCACGCCATCGGTGGCAAGTTCGTCGGCCGTCACGAAACGCTGCCGGGCCTTGCCGTCCTTCACCACCCATACAAACAGGCGGTTGTCGGCTGCGAGAAGCACGGCCTGCGAAGGAAGTGTCACCGGAGCATTTGCCACCGCCGAAGAGTCGGGCGTAACACCCTCCACATCTACGGCAGCTATCATTCCCGGGAGCACCTTGCCTCCGGTATCCGGCAGGTCGAATTTCACATTGTAAGTGCGCGTGAGCGGATCGGCCACCACGCCTTTACGTCCGAGTTTGCCCGTAATCCTCAGGCTGTCGGCTCCTGCCACGGTTATCCTGGCCACCGTGCCTGCCGAGAATGACGAGATTTCATTCTCGGGTACGGAGATATTGACCTGCAGCCTGTCGAGATTCACGATTTTCAGCACGGGCTGGGCGGCGATTACCGTCTGACCGTCATCGGCCAGCTTCTCGGCCACATAGCCCGACATGGGCGACGTAAGAGTAGCGTCGCTCACGGCTCTGCGTGCAAGCGCGGCGGCATTCTCAGCCTGTTTGAGTTTCGACTGCACTTCCACCCATTTTATATCGGGAAGTGCGTTGGCGTCGTGCAGCTTCTTCAGCCTGTTGTAGGCGTCGCGGGCTTCTTCAAGCTCGGCTGCCGCGATATTGCTTGCGTTTTCCAGGCTCTCGCTCTTCACTCTGGCCAGAACCTGGCCTTTGGCCACTTTCTGACCCTCGTCAACATAGATTTTCGTGATGGTGCCCGGTACGGAGAAACTCACCGTTGATGCGTCGGCCGATTCCACTGTCCCGGAAAAAGCCTGCCCTCCCGCCCCGGAGGGAGAGGAAGAAGAAACAACCTTCACATCCACCCTCACAGGCGGCACGACGGTTGCCTTATCGTGATGGCACGCACATAATACACCTGCCAGAACCACCGGTCCCGACATAAAAACCCTCGATAAACAATTGAAACGTATCATATCGTGAAAATCAAATTATCCGATTATGAATAATTAACGCCCTATCCCCTCACCTTGTTCTTACGGCTTTACAATAACCTTCCGACACCCTCCCGGGTGCCGTAGCGGAACGGTGATATACGTATCGACACCGTTAGAAGCGGATGCCGAGAAAAATAAAAAAAGCCGCCCTCGGGCGGCTTTTTCTGTTGTCTCACCAGGATTCGAACCTGGACAGGCAGAACCAAAAACTGCAGTGCTACCATTACACCATGAGACAATCCTCTGTGCCCAGCGCGGAACAAGCCGCAGGAAGCGGCTCCGCGCTAAAGCGCTGCAAATTTAATGAAACTTTGCCAATCGGCAAAATCATTTCGCTATGAGCAGATAATAATTCTTCTTGCCTCGCTGCACGAGAATATATTTATCGTTCAGAAGCATGTCGGTCGACGAAGGAGCATAGGCATCGGCGATTTTCTCCTTGTTGACGCTTACGCCGCCGCCCTGCACCATCTTGCGCATCTCGCCCTTGGAGGGGAACACTTTGGCGCGGTCAGTAAGAAGGTCGGCCATCGGAAGTCCGGCCTCAAGGTCGGCGCGGGCAATCTCGAATGTCGGCACACCCTCCATCACGGCCAGGAGCGTTGGTTCGTCTATCTTATGCAGAATTTCGCCGGCCTTGTTGCTGAAAAGTATCTGGGAAGCCTCCACGGCAGCCTCGTAATCCTCGGCCGAATGCACCATGGTGGTAAGTTCCCTGGCAAGACGTTTCTGCAAGGGGCGCTGTCCGGGATCCTGAGCCTGAAGAGCAACAAGCTCCTCAACCTCCTCACGTGTCAGTTCGGTGAAAATCTTGATATATTTCTCGGCATCGGCATCGGAAACGTTGAGCCAGAACTGATAGAACTTATAGGGAGAGGTGTAGCGCGGATCGAGCCACACGTTGCCGCTCTCGGTCTTTCCGAACTTGCCGCCGTCGGCCTTGGTGATGAGCGGACAGGTGAGCGCATAGGCCTCGCCTCCCTCTGTGCGGCGGATAAGCTCTGTGCCGGTGGTGATGTTGCCCCACTGGTCGCTGCCCCCGAGCTGCAGACGGCAGTTTTTCTCGCGATAGAGGTTCAGGAAGTCGTAGCCCTGAACAAGCTGATAGGAGAACTCGGTGAACGACATTCCCTGCTGGCTCTCGCCGCTGAGACGCTTTTTCACTGAATCCTTGGCCATCATATAGTTGACGGTGATGTGCTTGCCTACGTCGCGAATGAAATCCAGGAAGGAGAAGTTTTTCATCCAGTCGTAGTTGTTGACCATTTCGGCGGCGTTGGGAGCATCGCTGTCGAAATCAAGAAACTTGGAGAGTTGCTTCTTTATAGCCTCCTGATTGTGACGAAGTGTCTGCTCGTCCAGAAGCTTGCGCTCCTGGCTTTTCATCGAGGGGTCGCCGATCATGCCCGTGGCGCCACCAACAAGGGCTATGGGCTTATGGCCGGAGCGCTGGAAATGCTTGAGCATCATCACGCCCACGAGGTGGCCGATATGAAGAGAATCAGCCGTGGGATCAATACCGAGGTAGGCCGTGGTCATTTCTTTCTTGAGCTGTTCTTCCGTGCCCGGCATCATCTGATGAATCATCCCGCGCCAGGTCAGTTCTTCTATAAAATCCATTTATTCGACTATTTAGGACAGATTTATAATTTTCTGCCGCAAATTTAGCAAATTTCCGGTATACTCGGGCACGGTTTCGGCAATCATGTAAAGCCGGAAACCTGCGCGCGAGATGTTTCCGGCTTTTTTCAATAATAATTAGATGTTTTTTCAATTAATTTCGTAAATTTGCGGTTGAAGATGCGGTCTGCGGTCATCCCGACAGTACCGCATGGAAATACAGTGTTTCAGACAGCGATTACCATCATCCAAATGCTTAAGTTATCAATTCTGACCTTGCTGCTGGCAGCCTCCTCGGCTGCGGCCTCAACCATAGACATCAAGCCACTCTCACCCTACAAGACCCTTCCGCCCGTCAGCCCCGACTCGATAGAAGGAATACTCGAGGAAATGCCCCAGACGCTCGACACGGCCACTTTCGTTCTGGCCATTGACCGTCCGGACTTCGACTCCATCATCTCCGTTCCTTCGCGTGCCTACACTCTGGTTCCTCCCACAGTGTATGCTCCCGCAGTTTTCGACACATATCATTTCTACGATCCCCTCACCTTCACCGTGAGTGGCCCCGTGATGGAATTCCCCACCGTTTACCAGTGGCTCGACGACCTTGACTTCAGCGTTGGACTCAACCAACGCGTAAGGCAGAACTACATGATAGCCAACGCCCCCGACGTGGTCTACAACCTGGCATGGCTTCCCGAACCGCCGAAACAGTACACAGCGTTTGTCGACCCTACAAGCGCCAAAATCGTGCTCAAGGAAATCGACGTGAAGCCCAAAGAAATAGCCGACGGGCTCGATCCGGAAATCGGTCAGAAAAAATGGATACAGTCGTTCGACGCAAGTCTGCAGTTCTCACAGGCCTACGTATCGCCCAACTGGTATCAGGGCGGCAACAAGAACCTCAACCTTCTTGCAAACCTGATCTATAAAGTGAGCCTCAACCAGAAGTTCTACCCCAAATACCTCTTCGAGGCTGTGGCCCAGTACAAACTTGGAATCAACAACGCCCCCGACGACACGGTGCGCAGCGTGCATATAAACGAAGACCTGTTTCAGGTCAACGTCACGGCCGGTATGAAAGCCGCCAAAAACTGGTACTACTCGGCCAACCTGATGTTCAAGACCCAGGTTTTCGACCATTACCCCACCAACTCCCGACAGATACAGTCGGCCCTCATGTCGCCCGGCGAGCTCAATATCGGTCTTGGTATGACATACAACCGCACAAGCGCTAACAAACGCTTCTCGCTCAACGCCTCACTGTCGCCCGCCACTTACAACCTCAAGACCTGCCTGCACAGCGACGTGGACCCGACCCGCTACAACATAAAGAAAAACCGACGGCTTGCCAATAAATTCGGTTCCAGTACCGACATCAATCTCAACTGGAAGGTGGCCTACAACATCAACTATTCATCGCGCCTGTTCATATTCTCCGACTACGAATACTTCCAGGGCGACTGGCAGCACACCATCGACTGCCGCATAAACCGCTACCTGACCACCAGCATCTATGCCAACATGCGTTACGACACCAGGACTCCCCGCTGTGACGACGACCCCAAATGGCATAAGTTCCAGTTCAAGGAGATTCTCAGCTTCGGTATAGCCTACCATTTCGGCACAATCTAAAACGCGCCTACATCATCACCCCCTCTCTCCTACTCATGCATATCCATCTCTTCCGGCGGCTGCGCACCGCTCTGACGCTGACAATCCTCTCACTCTCCTTCCTGAAGGCCGGAGCCAAACTCCCGAGACTCTCCGCAGAGCCTCTTGCCGGGTACGATATCGAATCGGTGAAACGCGCCATGGACTCGCGTCCGCTCCACCATATAGAGGGCATCTGGCTGATGACGGACACTTCGGCCAAAGTGGCGATAGAGCTTGAGGATGACGCTTCCGGCATAGAAGCTACCGCCGCGACGGCCTACCGCATAGTCCTTCTGTCGTCGCCCAACCGCGCGCTGCGTCCCGGCACAGTAATGGGGCGGATAATCCCGGCAGCCAAGGAAGGAGTGTATCAGACCGAGCTCTATACCTCCGCTACCGGCTCGCGGCTTTCGTCGCCGGCCGCATTCACCGCCGAGCTCGACAAATCTGACAACAGGATAGTAATGACTCGCCACCGGAGCGCGTTCTCCGTGAACCTCTGGCGCACCCTCCCCTACATGTGGCGCTATGTGGTGAGAAAAAACCGTTCCGCACCCACCTACCACGGATGCGTGCGTATCTACCCGGCGCCCGTACCGCCGCTCCAACCCATCTACCTATGAGAGCCATGACGTTTCTGCGCCACATAATAGGATTGATGCTGATTGCCGCCATTTGCCCTCAGGCTCTTTCAGAACCCCAATCCTACCGACGGAAGACAACAGCCAGAAATCTCCGTCCGGTAGAGGCTCCGAAATCCCGCAATGCCGCGGCGCCTCCCGACACCATCCCGATTGACACCCTCGAAGCCCAGGGATTCCCCGGAGCAATTCGCCTGAGCGGTTACGACAAGCCTCTGCGCTCACCGCGCGAATCGCTCTTCGTGACAAACCGCACTTCCTATGATATAGACGGGCTGATACTCTCCCTGACCTATCTCGACGCCTCAGGGCGCGAGCTCCACAGCCGCAGCATAACCGTGAGATGCGACATTCCAGCCGCCCTCACACGCAAAATCGACTTCCGGTCATGGGACAGCCAGCAGTCGTTCTATTACAAACTTTCGCCGAAGCCCCGACGCGACGGCGCAACACCCTACGATGTAAAATGCCGCGTAACCGCAATAATAGTACCTTCGACTTCCGGCAGGACCAGCCACGACTGAACCATCCCGTGGACCACCTGAAACAGATGCTCGACATCCCCGAGGATGTAGAGGAGAAATTCCGCGCGCTCACCTCGGTGCGCAAGTTCCGCAAAGGCGAGCGGATAACAGCCCCGTCGGACATCCGCTTCTTCGGCTTCTACCTGTGCCGTGGCGCTGCAAGAGTATCGATGTTACGCGGCGCCCAGGATCTGACGTGCTCGTTTGCCATAGACGACGAATTCATAGCCCTTCCCACCTCTCTCCTATCCTCCGACAAGGTAACGCTATCCATCGAATTTCTTGAATCCTCAGAGGTGATCTGCGTCCCGATAGAAAAAAGCCGCCGTATGTTTCTCGAAGAAGTGTCGCTGTCCAACGGCGCCTTCTCCTTCATTCTCGCCACGCTTATGGACTATAGCCGCACGCTTGAGGAAAGGCTGATAGTGATGCAGTGTGCCGACGCGCGGCAGCGCTATGACTGGTTCTGCAAACGCTATCCCAAGATTGTGGACCGCGTGAGCTCCATCCATGTGGCATCATTTCTGGGAATAACAAAAGAAACTCTTTACCGCATACGCAGCGGCAAATACTAATTTCGTACCTTTGCATCATGCAAAAAGTACAAGGCAATCTCGATCTGCTGGCCACCGGACGCATCCCCCGGTTGCTCTGGGACTACAGCATTCCGGCCGTAGTGGGTATGCTGGTAATGTCGCTCTACAACGTTATTGACCGTATCTTCATCGGTCAGGGTGTGGGAACGGAGGCCATAGCCGGCCTCGCCATCACATTCCCCGTCAGCAATGTTTCAGCCGCCCTGGGCGTCCTGATAGGCGCCGGAGCCTCAGCAAGAGTCTCGATACTTCTGGGAGAGGGAAACCGCGAGGGCGCCCTGCTCACTCTGGGCAACTCCCTTACACTAATCCTGCTCAACGCCACCATCTACATTTCGCTTTTCGCACTGTTCCTCGACGATATCCTCATGGCCTTCGGCGCGAGCGACGCATCGCTGCCTTACGCCCACGATTTCATGGCTTACCTCCTGCCCGGCATGCTGGTGATGAACATAGGCTTCAGCTTCAATAATCTCATGCGAGCCTCGGGATATCCACGCAAGGCCATGAACTCCATGTTCATAGGAGCGGGCGTCAATCTGGTGCTCGCCCCGTTCTTCATCTTCGTGCTCGATATGGGAATAAAGGGAGCCGCAATAGCCACCGATATCGCCATGACGATATTCACCATCTATGTGATGCATCATTTTGTGGCCGGTGACTCTACCCTCACCTTCAAGCGCGGCACATTCGGGCTGCGCTGGCGCACAGTGGCCGGCATTATAGGAATCGGCGCGGCGCCATCGCTGATAAATCTTGCCAGCAGCGCCATCAACGTACTCATCAACACCTCCCTCTACCGTTACGGCGGCGACAACGCCGTGGCCGCCGCCGGTATTTTCTCCACATTCACATCCCTTCTGTGCATGGCCGGTGTGGGTATATGTCAGGGTATGCAGCCTATAATAGGCTACAACTACGGCGCCGGACTTTTCGGGCGACTCCGCTCCACATATCTCCTTGCCACCGCCTGCGCCACGATCATCACCTCGCTCGGATGCATTGCCGGAATGACCTTCCCAGAGGCGATAGCGAGAATATTCACCGTTGATGCCGGGCTCATACGCGTAACAGCCGACGGCCTGCGCCGCGCATTGCCCATGTTCTGGATAGTAGGATTCCAGATTATTTCCACCAGCCTCTTCCAGTCGATAGGCAAGGTGGGTAAATCCATATTCCTGAGCCTTTCCCGCCAGGTGATATTCCTCATACCCCTGCTTCTTCTGCTGCCCGGGAAATACGGTCTGGACGGAGTGTGGCTCTCATTCCCCGTGAGCGATTTCCTTGCCACCATAGCCACGGCGGTATGCATCGTATGGCAGTTCCGCCAGTTTGAGGCGATGAAGACAAAACAACTCACCTGAGCTCGGATCCCCCTCCCCGGAATGAAGCGCTCTCTGCCCTGCAGAATGCCCGCTTTGACCGATAAACAGGGCGCTTTCACCGATTCGGAACGCAAAAAAATAAAATTATTTGCATTCTTATCTTTTTTTGTTTACTTTCGCAGTATAAGACAAGACCTTAAAATTTCTAACACAACAATCCATGAGT
>VSPV01000036.1 GCA_009775605.1 Paramuribaculum sp. | reverse complement strand
TCTGGGAGCCGTGCAGATAGCAGTGTACGCCGGAGGTATAGTGGTGCTGTTTGTATTCTCCATTCTTCTCACATCGCATCCCGGAAGCAACAGCGAGAAACTTGTGTCGAAACGCAAGACTCTGGGCCTCATTGCCGGCGTGGCAATGCTCGCTGCAGGACTCTACGCCCTGCTCAGCCGCTGCTGCCAGATGTTCACCAGCCTTCCGGCCATGGAAAATCCCAAGATGCACGCGATCGGAGAGGCTCTGATGGGCACAGGTGAGAATCAGTATCTTCTGCCTTTCGAGGCAATCAGTGTTTTGTTACTCGCATGTATAATAGGCGGCGTGGTCATCGCCCGCAAAAGATAATCCCTTGCAGCTATGGAAATAACAATGATTTATTATCTGGTGCCTGCGTTGATAATGTTCTGCTGCGGAGTCTATGGCTTTGTGACACGCAAAAACATGATAGCAATGCTGATTTCGCTTGAGCTGATGCTCAATGCCGTAGATATCAACTTCGTGGTGTTCAACCGCTATCTTTACCCCCAGGCGATGGAAGGCATGATGTTCACGCTTTTCGCCATTGCGATAGCCGCCGCCGAAACGGCCGTGGCCATAGCAATCATCATCAACGCCTATCGTTCGATAAAGAACGTGGATGTAACCGATTTCAACAAAATGAAAGAATAAGGCACTATGGAAGCTACTTTACCAATACTGATACTTGCGATACCGCTGTTCATGTTCCTGCTGCTGGGTCTGCTCGGCAACAAGATGAGCCATAAGATGGCCGGTATCCTGGGCACCGCCGGAATGGGAGTGACTCTCGTCCTGGCCTACATCACTGCCTTCACCTATTTCTTCTCGGGCAATCCCGATTTCGTAAGCGCCGAGGGCCAGCACCTGCAGTACGTTGTGTTCAACGTTGACTGGCTGCAGTTCTACAAAGATCTGGTGATCCGCATCGGATTCCTGCTCGACCCGATTTCGGCCCTGCTGCTTGTGGTGATAACCACCATCTCGTTTATGGTGCACCTTTACAGCAACGGCTATATGCGCGACCATCACGGAGTCTATGAGCGCGGTTTCCAGCGTTTCTACGCTTTCCTCGCTCTGTTCAGCTTCTCGATGCTCGGCCTTGTGGTGGCAACCAACATCTTCCAGATGTATATCTTCTGGGAGCTTGTGGGCGCCTCGTCATATCTGCTCATCGGATTCTATTACATAAAGCCTTCTGCGGTATCCGCTTCAAAGAAGGCCTTTATCGTCACCCGATTCGCCGACCTCGGTTTCCTCATCGGCATTCTGATTCTCTCCTACTATACCGGAACATTCAACTTCACAGACCTCACCTCGAGCGCTGTAGCTGATTCGTCGAATGTGTTTGCGGTCAATATCGCCACTTCCGAGCATATCCGCAACATCTTCGCCTCAAGCGCCGCGCCGGTGTTTATGGGCGGTTCGGTGCTCACATGGGCGCTCGTGCTGATATTCATGGGCGGTATGGGTAAATCGGCCATGCTTCCTCTCCACATCTGGCTCCCCGACGCCATGGAAGGTCCCACCCCGGTTTCGGCCCTCATCCACGCCGCCACCATGGTTGTGGCCGGTGTTTACCTTGTGGCCCGTCTGTTCCCGCTCTACCTCATGGAGGAGACCGCACTGGTGATCATCACCGTGGTAGGTGCCATCACGGCATTCTATGCCGCCATGGTGGCCTGCACGCAGGTCGATATCAAGCGTGTGCTCGCGTTCTCCACCATCTCGCAGATCGCGTTCATGATGGTATCGCTCGGTGTGGCACGTCCCGAAATCCATGAGGGCCTCGGCTACATGGCCTCCATGTTCCATCTGTTCACCCACGCAATGTTCAAGGCTCTGCTCTTCCTCGGCGCCGGCGCCCTTATCCACGCGATAGGCAGCAACGACTACACCGAGATGCACGGCCTGCGCAAATACATGCCCATCACCCACATCACCTTCCTCATAGGCTGTCTTGCCATAGCAGGTATCATTCCGTTCTCGGGCTTCTTCTCCAAGGACGAGATTCTGAGCTCCTGCATGGGCTACAACTGGGTGGCCTACGTGTGGATGTCGCTTGTGGCAGGTCTGACCGCCTTCTACATGTTCCGTCTCTATTTCCTCATCTTCTGGTGGAAAGAGCATCCCGTGCGCGAGGGTCATCACGCACCCCACGACCAGCCCTGGACCATGAGTGTTCCCCTCATCTTCCTCGCAGCCGTGAGCGTTGTAGCCGGTTTCGTTCCCTTCGGAAACCTCGTGAGCTGGAACGGCGAACCCTACGACTTCATGAAGCACTTCAACTGGAACGTGGCTACGGTGAGCCTCGTGGTTGCCATTATCGGCATAGGAATCGCCATGGTGATGTACCGCAAGGAGAATCCTCTCCCCGACAAGATGCAGCGCGCGTTCCCGGCCCTCTGGCGCTGGTGTTTCCACCGCTTCTATTGGGACGAACTCTATCAGTTTATCACCCACAAGATTATATTCGCCCGTGTATGCCGCCCCATAGCATGGTTTGACCGCCATGTGATCGACGGTACAATGGATGGCTTCGCAATAGTCACCAACAAAGTATCGTGGGCTATCCGCGGCCTGCAGAGCGGCAGGGTACAGATGTATGTCTGGATCTATCTCATCGGCGCTCTCCTGCTCGGAACGGTTACCGCCGTATGCCTTCTCTGATTTACAGTGTAAGTGATGAGACAGATATAATTTCGTGCAAAAAGAAAATAACCAATCATAGTAACTATGTTTTCAAATATACTTATATACTTTGTGGTGATACCGCTGGTGATGCTGGGCGCCTTAGGGCTGTGCCGCAACATCAGGCAGATCCGCGCCGTGGCCGTGACAGGCTCGCTCGCGCTGACGGCTCTGTCGGTCTACCTTCTGGTAGAGTATATAGCTCTCCGCGGAGCCGGCGCCACCGCTCCCATGCTCTTCACCGGAACATGGAGCTGGTTCACGCCGCTTAATATCAATCTGGCGGTGGGAGTAGACGGAATTTCCGTGGCGATGCTTCTTCTTTCGTCGATAATACTTCTCACCGGCTCGTTCGCCTCATGGAAAATCCAGCCCATGACCAAGGAATTCTTCCTCTGGCTCATCCTGCTGTCCACCGGCGTGTTCGGATTCTTCATCTCGATTGACCTCTTCACCATGTTTATGTTCTATGAGGTCGCCCTTATCCCCATGTATCTGCTTATCGGCGTGTGGGGCAGCGGCAACAAGAACTATTCGGCCATGAAGCTTACCCTGATGCTCATGGGCGGTTCGGCATTCCTCATGCTCGGACTCATCGGCATCTACTATCATTCGGCTCCCGCCGGAGAACCTCTCACATGGAATCTTCTGGAGATTGCCGCCAATTCAAGCATTGACAAGAGCTGGCAGTACTTCCTCTTCCCGATGACATTTGTGGGCTTCGGCGTGCTCGGCGCAATGTTCCCCTTCCACACATGGAGCCCAGACGGTCATGCCTCGGCGCCTACAGCCGTTTCCATGCTCCACGCCGGTGTGCTCATGAAGCTGGGAGGTTACGGATGCTTCCGTGTGGCCATCTATCTTATGCCTGAGGCCGCCCACGACCTGGCATGGATATTCCTGATTCTTACAGGTATTTCGGTCGTTTACGGTGCGTTCAGCGCCTGCGTGCAGACCGACCTTAAGTATATCAACGCCTATTCGTCGGTAAGCCACTGCGGTCTGGTGCTCTTCGCCATTCTCATGCTCAACACCACAGCGATGACCGGCGCCATCATGCAGATGCTCTCCCACGGTCTTATGACAGCCCTGTTCTTTGCTCTGATCGGTATGATTTACGGTCGCACCCACACACGCGACATCCGCCTGATGGGAGGTCTGATGCAGATAATGCCGTTCCTTGCCGTGTGCTACGTGATTGCAGGTTTCGCTTCTCTGGGTCTGCCGGGTCTGAGCGGATTCGTGGCCGAGATGACAATCTTCGTAGGCTCTTTTGAACACGCCGACATGTTCCACCGCGTGTTCACCATCGTGGCCTGCTGCTCCATCGTGATAACCGCAGTCTATATCCTGCGCGTTGTAGGCAAGCTGCTGTTCGGTCCGGTTTACGACCAGCATCATCTCGCCCTCACCGACGCAGAATGGTGGGAGCGCACATCGACCATCACCCTTATACTCTGCGTGGCCGCCATAGGCTGTTTCCCCAACTTCTTTGCCGATGTGATCCGCTTCACATTCAGCCCTGAGATTTTCACAGTAATAGGAATGCACTAAAAGAATAAAGAAATGGATTATTCACAGTTTTTAGCAATGAAACAAGAAATATGCCTTCTGGTTGTGTTTCTTTTGGTGTTTCTCAATGACACATTCCTTCCGCGCCGCTCGCAGGACAGCCTCGGCTGGATCACCTGTGTGCTCTTCGCCCTGTTCACTGCCTTCGGGTTCTGCCCCCACGTATGGAACACAAGCGATGCCGTGTTCGCAGGTATGTATGTGTCCACTCCCGCTGTCGCCACCATCAAGAATATACTTAATGTGGGTGTTCTTATCGTCCTGATACAGTCACTGAAATGGGCCAACTCGGAAGTGCAGCTCGTTCGCCGCGGCGAATTCTACGAACTGGTGCTGATCACACTCCTCGGAATGTACTTCATGGTATCGGCCCGTCACTTCCTGCTGTTCTTCATCGGACTTGAGACCGCGTCGCTTCCTCTGGCCGCTCTCGTGGCATTCGACAAGCACCGCTACGAAAGCACCGAGGCTGCCGTGAAATATGTGCTCACCGCCGTATTCTCCTCGGCAATATTCCTGATGGGTATATCGCTCGTCTATGGAATTTCCGGCTCGCTCTATTTCTCGCAGATAGGTGTGGCTGTCGACATCACTTCCGGCACCGGACTCATCGCGCTTGTGATAGCCCTCGGTTTTGTCATGGCCGGTATCGGATTCAAGCTGTCGCTTGTTCCCTTCCACCTCTGGACTGCCGACGTATATCAGGGTGCTCCCACCTCCGTCACTTCCTATCTTTCGGTAATCTCCAAGGGCTCTGCCGCCTTCGCGTTCCTCGTGATACTCTGGCAGGTGTTCGGAGCCGTTTATCCCGAAGCCTGGGGCTGGATGCTCTATGCGCTGATTATCCTCACCATCACCGTGGGTAACCTCTTCGCCATCCGTCAGAAGAATCTCAAGCGATTCCTCGCTTTCTCGTCGGTGTCGCAGGCCGGTTATATAATGCTCGGCATCATGGCCTATCCCCACACCATAGGAATCGCCTCGCTGATGTTCTATATTCTGGTTTACATCTTCTCCAATCTTGCCGCTTTCGGTGTGATTGGAGCGATAGAGAACAATACCGGCAAGGTATGGATGCAGGATTACAATGGTCTCTACAAGACCAACCCGCGTCTGGCATTCACCATGATGCTTGCCATGTTCTCCCTCGCAGGTATTCCTCCGTTTGCAGGATTCTTCAGCAAGTTCTTCATCTTCACCGGTGCGCTGAGCGTAGGCACCACAGCCATCTACGTGCTCGTGCTTATAGCGTTGATCAACACCATCGTATCACTTTACTACTATCTGCTTGTGGTAAAAGCGATGTTCATCAGCGAAGAGCCCTCGACAATAGCCACATTCCGCAGCGCGTTCTCTGAGCGCCTTGCATTGTGGGTGTGCGTTGCAGGTATCATTGGTCTCGGTATTGTAAGCTTCTTCTACGACAGCATCATAGCCGTAGCCTGACGGACATAATCCTCTGAATCTATAAAAGAACGGCGTTGTAACACGGGTTACAGCGCCGTTCTTGCGTATAGTCTGTTCTGATGAGATTTTATTTTGATGAGATTTTATCCGGTGGGGTGTCTGTCAGCCGAAATTGATTTCGGTGTCAGCTGGCTTGGACGCGGAAACAGGGGTGCTCTGAGGTGGATTCAGAGCGGAAGTCGAGCCGTCTGCAGCCTTTTTTGCCGCTGACGTCTGTGAAGCAATTCTGGCAAGCAGCCGGGGCGTGAGCACGGTGCGTTGTGCCGAGAAGTGGATACGGTTCATTTCCGGTGCTGAGAGGCTCCTTGCCGATTGCAGGCTGGGTTTAGATATCGTTTTCATTACGGCTGATTTTACTTGAAAAGAAAGTGTTCACACGGTTGATGCCAAGCAGCACCGCAATGTAGGTCGCGCCGATAATGAACACCGGCAACCGCAGAGGGAAAATGCCGTGGAACCATCCTCCGCCCAGATAGCAGAAGAAAAGACACCAGAGAGTGGCCTGTACGCTCACACAGAGCGTGCACCATGCGTGCGCGCGGAACCGCTGGTACCAGATGCTCCAGAACGTGAAAGGCAGACAGCAGGCGTTGCAGAGCGCCAGATAGCCTATCCATCCGGGGCTGACAAGCAGATACACCAGACTCACCGAGAAATATGCGAATCCTACTTCGCTCCAACTGAAAATGCCGAAGAAGCTTGAGGCGGACGTTTTGAGCACGCTGTCGCAACCGCCCTCCTGAAGAACCCTGCATACGCTGTCGGCCGTGGGGTTGTGGATATTGAACGATTTCTGCACCAGAAGATAGGTGAAGAAAAGCCCGGCAAGATTAAAGAGGGTCAGCAACACCGTAGATACATGGCTCCACGTGCGGTTGGTAATAAAGAAGGCGACGAAGATAAACAGCAATGCCGCGACAAGTCCCCATTTCTTTGCCGCAGAGAAAATCTCGGAGCGATGGTGAACGCAGTATTCCGGCTCATGTGAACGTCCCGGCTGGGGGTAAGCCAGCAGTACGTTCCCGTCGAATGCCTTCAGAAAACGGTCCATAGGAATTGTCTCTGTCACTCCTTGAGTGAGATAGCCCACATTACGGCCTTCCGTGTCTATAGCGGTCACTATTACAAGACCGGCTCCCGTATGGGCCAGAAACGGCGGTGAAAGCTTAGAAAGCTCGCTCTTGTCGGCCAGAAACATCCCTTCGTTTTCCACTCCGTATTCTTCAAGTAGCTTTGACAGTCCGAAGAGTGTCTTAAAGGGCATGTCGCGGTAACGCGCGGCTGTGTAGCCGTGGGTGTGGGGCACATCGAGCTGTACCAGAAAATCGTTGAGTATGTCGGAACCGGCCATATCTCGGAAAATTGTCAGTGACTGATTTTGCAGGCTTTTATATCAAGAAGGTTTGTTGTAATTCTAAAGCTCGGCCTCGGCTTTTCCGAGCAGGCTGTCAGCTTCTATTTCTCCGCTGTGGTGCCATACCGGCTGGCCGTCTTTGTAGACAATGAAGGTAGGCACGGATTTCACACCCTCCTGGTCGGCGAGAGAAGAATTATGGTCGATATCCAGCTGGAACACGGGCACACGGCCGTTGAGCAGCTCCTTTACCTGTTCAACTACCGGCATCATTTTCTGGCAGTGAGGACACCATGTGGCATAGAATTCCACAAGAACCACTTTGCTTGAGTTTACAGCTTCGTTATAAGTCATTGTTTTTGCATTTAAAGGTTAATATAAAGGTAAGGCAACAGCGGGTTGCCCCGGGAGAACTGACTTTATAACAAATTTTATGCGGCAGGGGTTGGAAAAGGGTAAAAAAAGACGCCGGAATAGGATATTCCAGCGTCTTTTTTCAGTATGGTGCGCACCCGGTCTGACACCGGGCCCAATCACTTATCAGTGGATGGGATGATATTCCACGAATGCCTCCATAGCCTCGTAGGAAGCGAGACCGAGCGATTCGTAGAGCTGTGCGGTGGCACGGTTGCGGTCCTCGGCACGCTGCCAGAACAGACGGTCGTCGTCGCCAAGGAAGGGAGCGTTCTCCATCTGGCTCTGGTGCTTGAGGATAGAATTACGTTTGAAGCGGAGTTCTTCGGGGCTGATGGGCACTGCCATTTCGATATGGTCGATTTCCCACTCGGCCCATGCGCCGCGATACATCCATATGCGGCAGTCCTTCATCCATTCCTCGTCGCGGAGCTCGTAGAGGGCGGCGAGAACGGCGTCGGTGCACACGCGGTGTGTTCCGTGGGGGTCGGCAAGGTCACCTGCCACGAAAATCTCGTGGGGCTTCACATCCTCGAGGAGTTTCTTTACAATCTCGATGTCGGCCTCGGAGAGGTCGCCTTTCTTGATTGTTCCGGTCTCGTAGAAGGGGAGGCGGAGGAAGTGGATGTTCTGGGGCTTGACTCCGATATAGTTGCAGGCGATGGTAGCCTCTGCCTGGCGTATCATTGTCTTGATTTCGCGGATTTCCTTGCTGTCCATGTCGCCTGACTTCTTGGCTGCAACGAAATTGCGAACATCCTCGGAGAGTTTCTCATAGCCGGCGGTGTTGAAGTCGAACATGGGCGAAATCTTGTCCATCATCAGGAAGTAGCGCATCATGTCTTCGTCGCCCACGGCGATATTGCCGGAGGTTTCGTAGGCAACATGAACGTCATGCTTCTGGTCAACGAGGCGTTTGAGAGTACCGCCCATGGAGATTACGTCGTCGTCGGGGTGGGGTGAGAACACAATCACGCGTTTGGGATAGGGATTGGCGCGCTCGGGACGATAGGTGTCGTCGGCGTTGGGCTTGCCGCCGGGCCATCCGGTGATGGTGTGCTGGAGATCGTTGAAGATTTTGATGTTTACATTGTAGGCCGATCCGAAGAGAGCCAGAAGTTCGCCAAGACCCCAGTCATTGTAATCCTTGTCGGTGAGCTTGAGGATGGGTTTGGAGGTCATGTTGCAGAGCCATACTATGGCGCGGCGGATGAGTTTGTCGTTCCATTCGCAGGAGGTTACTTTCCAGGGCTGCGAGATGCGGGTGAGGTCTTCGGCTGCGGGAAGGTCTACAACCACTTTTGCATGGGGATGATCCTGCAGGAACGATGCGGGAACGGCGGTGGAGGCGGAATCCTCTACGGTCTTCTTGATTATTGCGGCATTGTTCTCGCCCCAGGCCATGGTGAGCACGCGCTGAGCGCTGAGCAGGTTGGCGATGCCAAGTGTGATGGCGGTGGTGGGAATGGTGTCGCACTTATAGTCGTTGGCGATATTGTGACGGGCTTCGCTGCCGAGGAGCACCAGACGGCAGAGGCTTGAGGCCGCGCTGCCGGGTTCGTTGAAGGCGAGCGAACCGGTTGCGCCGACTTCACATACAGTGACGTCGATACCGCCTTCGGCTGCTATGGAGTCTTCGTAATCCTTGCAATATTCATACATGTTTTCCTTGGTGACCGCAGGATTGAATGTACGCACATTTTCGGGCTTGATGTCAACCTGGTCGAGGAACACTTCCTTGAGACGCTTGAAGGTGGAGGGGCCGTCGGGAAGCAGGGGGAAGAACTCGCTGATGTTGTAGACAATCACGTCCTTGAAGTCGACCTTGCCTTCCTTATGCATTTTGATGAGCTCGGCATATACGCAATGGGTGCTTACGCCGGCGCCGAGGGCGAGAACGCATTTGCCTTTTTCGGCCACGTAGCGCTTGATGTAGCGCACTATGCAGTCGGCAAGGTATTTGCCGCCGTCGTTTGCAGTTTCGAAGATGCGGGTATAGACATTCTCCTCGCGGGTAAGGGCCGCAAGTTCAACCTCAGTTTCAGGGTCGTAATATTTCTTAGGCACCTGATCGAGTTTGATTTGTGAACTTAGATTGGTTTTCATGATGATGGTATTGTAGAATAAACTATTGCAAAGATAGTTTAATTATTTTCGCGATGGAAAAAATATTGCGAAAAAATAAGCATGAAAACCTGCTCCGGAAAAGCTTTTTGCCGGAATCAGCGGCGCGGGCCCTGAGGAGGGGGAGGCATGCGGCGGTGGCGTGCGTTGCGGGAGTCGATATAGTTCTCCAGAAGGCCGTAGACAATGCCGCCTATGTTGGCTCCGATTGACACATTCTCGTTCACTTTGTAGTAGGGCATCACTATGGGCTGGGCGTGCCAGCGGCCGTCGAAGATGGAGCGGGTGGTTTCGGCGCCCACGCTCACGCCCCAGTGTTCTGAAAGGTCATAACTCATGTAGCCTCCGATGGTGGTCATCGACATCATGCCTCCGATTGCGGGATTCATTCCGCGTGGTGCGGTGAAATAACTGCCGTAGGCCGTAAGGCTCAGCCGGGGCGATATGCGGTAGTTGATTGAGCCTCCGAAGCCGTAGATGGTCTGCAGACCGTCGAAATATCCGTATTTCTCGGCGCCCCCCCAGGCCGAGAGGGTCACGGGACCCAGAGCGGCGGTTGCCGAGAGCCGTCCGCGCTCAATTCCGGCAAGTCCGGGGAGCGATTCAGATGCTCCCGATGCCGCGATTTCAAGCCCCGGAAGGCTTGCGATAGAGGCATAGCCGGGGGCGGGAACATAAAGTCCGTGCGTGGAGAAAAGCGGAGCTACGGAACGCTCCTTCATTTCCTCGGCAAACCGGCTGTCAAGCCTCTGGATGGAGGGCGATGTGGAAATTCCGGTGGTTTGTGGCAGTTCAGGATATAGGGCCGGGACCCCGAGAGTATCGGGGCGCGAAGGATTAACGCGCAGACTGTCCGGCGTTTCAGGCGTTATGCCATGAGCCGCCGATGCCGTAAGAAATGCGATTGAGGATAATATGAATGTCTTTAGTGACAATGTGGGGCGTAGCTTAGTTTTGGCAAAAATAATCTTTTTTGCGTAACTTCGCGTTACCCAATTATGAAGTACTCCGCAGTTTTAACGATAATTATAGGACTATGCCTGCTGTCAGGATGCAAAGGCGGTCAGGCCGATGTGCCTGTGCTTTCTGTGAGCATAGAGCCTCAGCGCTACCTGCTTGAGCGTATAGCCGGGCCCGGATGGAAGGTGAATACCGTGCTGTCAAAAGGCGCCGATCCGGAAAACTTCGACCCGGCCATGAGCACACTCGTGCGCACGGCGCAATCTGAAGTGTACTTCACCATAGGGGCTGGCGCCTTCGAGGAGTCTCTTGCCGAAAGACTGGCCGAGGCATCTCCCGGGTTGCGTTTCAGCGATTCTTCGGCGGGAGTGGCACGGTTGCACGGCACCCACAATTGCGGGGGGGCCCATTCCCACGTTCATGGTGATGATGAAGGAGAGGGTGACGCCGACCCGCACATATGGACTTCGGTGGCAAACATGAAGATTGTGGCCGCCAATATGGCCCGTGTGCTTTGCGAGATTGATTCCACGCAGGCCGACGTTTATATGAAAAATCTTCACACCCTCAATCTTTCGCTTGACTCGCTCGATGCCTGCATTCAGGCCATGATGGCTCAGGGTCATGGACGGGCTTTCATGGTGGAGCATCCGTCGCTGAGCTATTTCGCTCATGACTACGGACTTGAACAGATAGCCTTGGGCGGGGAGGGGAAAGAGCTTTCCGCTTCAGCCATAAGACACGGCATAGACCATGGCCGCGCCGACGGTGCCACAGTGTTCTTCACCGAGCCCCAGAGCGGGAGCGGCCGCGTTGGGCAGATAATAAAGGCGCTTGCCGGCAAGGAAGTGAGTGTCAACACGCTTGCCTACGACTGGCCCGACGAGTTGATGAAAATTGCCGAGGCACTTACTTCACGATAAATAATGACAGCAAGATGAGCGAAACAGATATAACAGGAGTGCCGCTGGTGCGGCTGGCGGGCGTTGAGATGAGCTGGGGGCGCAAGAAAGTGCTTTCAGATGTTGACCTCACCGTCAACAAAGGTGATTTCATAGCCATAACCGGGCCGAACGGCGGCGGAAAGACCACCTTGCTCCGCATCATGTTGCGGCTGCTCAAACCCACACGGGGAACGGTGGAATATTTCAGCGAAGGCAATTCTTCGCTCCGTCTCAGCTATCTGCCGCAGAAAAATATGATCGATTACCATTTCCCGATAACGGTGGAGCAGGTGATTGCCATGGGTTTGGAAGGGACCGATATCCGTCCGAAAAGTGAAGAGGGCAGAAAAAGAATGGCCGAGATGCTCGATCTCACAGGCCTTGGAAACCATAGGGATTCAGCAATAGGCAGCCTCTCCGGGGGACAACTTCAGCGTGCGTTGCTGGGAAGGGCGCTGATTTCACGTCCCGAAGTGCTGGTGCTCGACGAGCCGCTGAGCTATGTCGACAAGCGTTTCGAGCATAGATTCTATCATATCATGCAGCATATCAAGCCGTTTACCACGATTGTGCTCGTGTCGCATGAAATCACGGAGATAGCCGCGATGGCCAACCGCCACATCAACGTGGACGGGCGCATAGAAATATGTCATTCGGCCAGTCACTTCGTTCGTTACGGCTGCGATATGGACCATGATCCGCATCCGGAATGCTGTGAATGCCACCCCGACCGTTCTGTGAAATGAGGTGCGGGACTGGCGGCGCAATGTAATGGTTTGGAATATCGAATTTTTTCTGTAATTTTGCGGCGCGTGCGCGGCTGAATGTCCGCGCGCCGTCAAGATTACGATAACCAATCATATAAAACTCTTATGAAAGCATTCGTTTTTCCCGGACAGGGAGCACAGTTCATAGGTATGGGAAAAGATCTGTATGACAACAATCCCACAGCTCACGAACTCTTTGAGAAAGCAAACGAGATACTCGGTTTCCGCATCACCGACATAATGTTTGCCGGAACTGACGACGAACTCAAACAGACCAAGGTAACCCAGCCCGCCATATTCCTCCATTCGGTAATTCTCGCCAAATGTCTGGGCGACGAATTCAAGCCCGATATGGTTGCCGGCCACTCGCTCGGTGAGTTCTCGGCTCTTGTAGCCGCAGGCGCCCTTACGTTTGAAGACGGTCTCCGCCTTGTTTCGGCCCGCGCTCAGGCCATGCAGAAAGCCTGCGAGCTCAAGCCCTCGACCATGGCTGCAGTTCTCGCCCTTCCCGACGAGACTGTTGAGGAAATCTGCCATGGTATAGACGGTACCGTTGTCTGCGCCAACTACAACTGTCCGGGTCAGATTGTTATTTCCGGCGAGATAGAGGCAATTGACGCAGCCTGCGCAAAACTTCTGGAGGCAGGCGCAAAACGTGCGCTCAAACTCAAGGTGGGCGGCGCTTTCCACTCGCCCTGCATGGAACCTGCACGCGCCGAGCTTGCCGAGGCCATAGAGCACACCAATTTCTCAGTGCCCGTATGCCCCGTATATCAGAACGTTGACGCTCTTCCTCACACAGACCCCGCTGAAATCAAGGGCAACCTCATCGCACAGCTCACAGCCCCGGTACGCTGGACCCAGACTGTCAAGAACATGATTGCCGACGGAGCCACCGAATTCGTGGAACTCGGTCCGGGCAAGGTGCTTCAGGGCCTGATAAGCAAGATTGACCGTGCCGCCCAGGTAAGCGGACAGCAGTAATTTCTCCGTTTTTTCATTCCGGAGCATTGTCACACTTTCCCCGGTCTCTCATCAAGGCCGGGGATAAGTTTTTTAGATACAATGCCTTTAAAGAAAATTTTTATTTGATGTAATGTTTGAGGGTTCTCATGTGTCATTACTATAACGGCATCAAATAAAAATAGAAGTCTAAATTTCCTATTCAACTAATAAACCAACAATGAAACTGACATTATCACTGGCCGCTCTGGCTGTAGCACTTTCGGCATCATCGGCCGAAGCCCCGCTGTGGCTCCGCAATCCGGCCATATCGCCCGACGGAAAGACTCTGGCTTTCACCTATAAGGGCGATATCTACACTGTGCCCGTAGCGGGAGGTACCGCCCGTCAACTTACTACAAATCCGGCTCATGACACCAATCCGGTGTGGAGCCCCGACGGCAAGCAGATAGCTTTTGCAAGCGCCCGTCAGGGGTCGATGGATATTTTCCTGATTCCAGCCACCGGAGGCACCGCAAAGCGCCTCACAACCAATTCAGGCAACGAGACACCTCTGGCGTTTCTCAATGACGACACCGTGCTCTTCGCCACATCGCGCATGCCTTCAACCACCGCCATCGTTCCTCCGAGCGTGCAGCAGGTATACGCCGTGAGCACCAAGGGTGGCCGTGATTATCTGTGGAGCTCCACTCCCATGAAGGCGCTCTCTGTTGCTGCAGACGGCCGCGTGGTCTATCAGGACCGCAAAGGCTTCGAGGATGTTCTGCGCAAGCATGAGCGCTCAAGCGGCACAGCCGACATCTGGATAAAGGACGGCAAGAAATTCACCAAGATTACCGATTTCAACGGTCAGGACCAGTGTCCCGTGTGGGTGGGCAAGGACAAGATTGCCTACATCAGCGAGAAGGACGGCACGATGAACGTGTGGGAATCCAATGCCGACGGCACAGGCGCCAAGGCGCTGACCAAGTTCACCAAGCATCCCGTGCGCTCCCTGAGCCGTGCCAACGACGGAACCATGGCTTTCAGCTGGGACGGCGAACTCTATACCCTCGTTCCCGGCAAGCAGCCTAAGAAGGTAAACGTTGACATTGTGGCAGACGACTACACGGCCGACCTCCAGCGCTCGCTCCGCTCCTCGGGCGCCACTTATATGTCGCCTTCGCCCGACGGGTCGGAAATAGCCTTCGTGCTCCGCGGCGATGTGTACGTGACTTCCACGAAATACAAGACCACCAAACGCATCACCAACACTCCGGCACAGGAGCGCGTGGTGGACTTCGCCCCCGACGGTCGCTCGATTGTCTACGACAGCGAACGCGACGGCCTGTGGCAGCTCTTTACCGCCACCATCAAGAATCCTGACGAGAAATCGATGGTGTATGCCACTGAAATAGAGGAGAAGCCCCTTTACAAGAGCCCCGAGGGCAAGACAGCCCAGCGTCCCGACTACAGTCCCGACGGCAAAAAGGTGGCCTTCCTCGAGGACCGCACCGAGCTCCGTGTGATTGACCTCAAATCGAAGAAGGTGACCACGGCTCTTCCCGGCAAATACAACTACAGTTATCAGGACGGTGACATAGGTTTCATCTGGAGCCCCGACAGCCGCTGGTTCCTTACCGACTATATCGGCACGGGCGGCTGGAACAATTCCGACATTGCCCTCGTGAAGGCTGACGGCACAAAAATCGTTGACCTCACAGAAAGCGGTTACAGCGATTCCAATCCCCGCTGGGCGCTCGGAGGTCGTGCCATCACTTACAACACCTCGCGTTACGGTATGCGCAGCCACGGTTCGTGGGGCGAACAGAACGACGTGGTGCTGATGGCTCTCGACGGCGACGCGTGGGACGAGTTCAACCGCACCGAAGAGGAAGCGGCCCTTGCCAAGGAAGCTGAAAAAGACAAGAAGAAAGCCGATGCCGACAAGGAAGGCAAAGACAGCAAAAAAGACGGCAAGAAAGATGGTAAAAAGGACGTGAAGGAGAAAAAGGAGGATGAAGTGAAGCCTCTGGAATTCGACCTTGACAACCGCCACTTCCGCACCCGTCGCCTCACATCCGTTTCGGGCATAGGCGACCACTGGCTCAACAACGACGGCTCTAAGCTCTACTACATAGCAGGCTCAGCCGACGGCAGCAACAACCTTATGGTGCGCGATATGCGCAAAGGAGAGACCAAGGTGCTCGTGAAGGGCCTCTCGGGAGGTCTGGAGCCTGATGCCAAAGGCGACAACCTCTATGTGCAGGGACGCGGCATAAGCAAGGTTTCCGTTAAGGACGGCAAGCAGGACCGCGTGGAATTCGAGGCCGAATATGACCGTCATCCGTCCAAGGAACGTGAATACATCTATCATCACATGCTCAAGCAGGTGAAGGATAAGTTCTACGACAAGAACCTTCACGGCGTTGACTGGGAAATGTATGGTAAGGCCTACGAGCGTTTCCTGCCGCATATCAACAACAACTACGATTTCGCTGAAATGCTGAGCGAGATTCTCGGAGAACTCAACGCCAGCCACACCGGCGGACGCTACTACGCCTCCGGCGCATCTATGTCGACGGCCGTTCTCGGCGCTTTCTACGACGACACCTACAAGGGCGACGGTCTGAAAGTGAAGGAAGTGATTGCCCGCGGCCCGCTTGCCAACAAGAACGCGTCGGTCAAGCCCGGCGATATAATCAAGGCCATCGACGGAACTCCTGTTAAGGCAGGGGAGGATTACAATGCTCTTCTCGACGGCAAAGCAGGAAAGAAAGTACGTCTGACCATAGCCCGTGCCGACGGCAAGACCACCGACAATATCAGCGTCAAGCCGATTTCGGCAGGTCGCCAGTCGGATCTTCTCTATGAGCGCTGGGTAGAGCGCAACGAGCACTACGTCGACAGCCTTTCCGGCGGCCGCGTAGGCTACGTGCATGTCCAGGGCATGGACTCACCCTCGTTCCGCGAGGTCTACAGCAAGCTTCTCGGCAAATACCGTAACTGCGACGCTGTGGTGGTTGACACCCGCTGGAACGGCGGCGGCTGGCTCCACAACGACATTGCCCTTCTGCTCGGAGGCAAGGAGTATGTGCGCTATTCGCCCCGTGGCCGCTATATCGGTTCCGATCCCTTCTCTCAGTGGACCAAACCGTCGGTGATGCTCGTAAACGAAAGCAACTACAGCGACGCCCACGGCACCCCCTACGTTTATCAGACCCTCAAGATAGGCGACGTGGTAGGTGCACCTATCCCCGGAACCATGACGGCTGTGTGGTGGGAGACCCAGATCGATCCCACGCTCGTGTTCGGTATTCCCCAGGTGACGTCGCTCGACCGCAACGGCAAGCCTCTGGAAAACCAGCAGCTGAATCCCGATGTACTGATTTATAATGATCCCGCTGATGTGGAGAACGGCCGCGATGCCCAGCTTGAGGGTGCCGTGAAGCATCTCCTCAAGAAATAATCCGATTCAATCCACGGATAAATATTCATAAAACAGTGCGACGCTTTCGGGCGGCGCACTATTTTTTTTGGTTAAAATTTGTATAATTTCGGAGGGCTCGCGTGTAGTATGGAAAAATTTCTTTAATTTTGAAACACTCTTGAATCTATTCTCCACATAAGTTTAACCATTGTTCTGAATCTGTCCGCAACATGTTGATAGCTCTGTCCGTCCTGTTTGTGATAGGATACCTTGCCATAGCGCTTGAACACCCTCTGAAAGTCGACAAAACCGCTTCGGCATTACTTTTAGGTATGCTGATGTGGGTAGTGTATGCCATGGGCTCCGAGTCGATAGTGCCCGATGCCGCCCCTGACAAACTTGCATATTTTCTGGAAACGCATCCGTCGCTTGCCGGGAAAAGCCTGCATGAGCAGGTGCTTCAGTATGTGCTTAAAGTGGACATTCTCGAGCATCTCGGCGATATAGCCCAGACGCTTCTGTTTCTGATCGGCGCCATGACCATTGTGGAGCTGATAGATGTGCATGAGGGATTCCGTGTGATCACCGACCGCATTACCACCCGGCGCAAACGCGAGCTGCTGTGGATTGTGGGTATCACTACTTTCTTCATGTCGGCCGTTCTTGACAATCTCACCACCACCATCGTGATGCTGATGCTTCTGCGCAAGCTCATAGCGCTCAAGGAAGAGCGGTGGCTTTATGCCGGAGCGATAGTAATCGCGGCCAACAGCGGCGGCGCATGGTCGCCTATCGGCGATATCACCACCATAATGCTGTGGGTGAACGGCAATGTCACTGCACAGACGCTGATATGCTATGTGCTTCTCCCGAGCATAGTCTCCATGGCGGTACCGCTTTTCTTCATAGGACGGAAACTCACGGGAGTGCTTGCTCCCGGCGAGAAAGCCGAATCCTCGCTTCGCGATATTACCAAAGGGGAGCGCAACACCATATTTTTCCTGGGTGTAGGCGGCCTGCTTTTCGTGCCGGTGTTCAAATCCATAACCCATCTGCCTCCGTTTGTGGGCATACTCTTTGTGCTCGGGGTGCTCTGGACGTTCACCGAAATATTCTATAACGCCAAGAAACTCGACAAGGCGCGCGAACACCGTATACCTAAGGTCATAGCGAGGGTGGACATGCCCTCCATACTCTTTTTCCTCGGCATTCTGATGGCCGTGGCTGTGCTGGAGTCAACAGGGCTGCTCGGAGCCATGGCTCAGATTCTGGATAACGGGGTGCATAACATCTATATAATCGATGCTCTGCTGGGAATACTTTCGTCTATTATCGACAATGTTCCCATGGTAGCCGGAGTGATGGGAATGTATCCGATTGCCGATGTTGCCGCGACCGGATACGAGGCCAACTTTGTGGTGGACGGCGCATTCTGGGAGCTTCTCAGCTATTGCGCAGGTGTAGGAGGAAGCATGCTCATAATCGGCTCGGCAGCCGGAGTGATTGCCATGGGCCTGGAGAAAATAAGCTTCGGTTGGTACCTGCGCAAATTCTCCTGGCTCGCCCTGATAGGCTACCTGGCCGGCATCGCTGTCTATATGGGAGAGAAATACCTGATAAGCGTTCTCTGAGCCGGAGTCGACGCTTATTTCATGGAATTCTTATAAGATTTATAAGAGTTCTTGAGGAGGCGGTCACAAAAAAAGTAAATGCCATAAAAAAGTGAGTGCCGGAGCAAAAGCTCCGGCACTCAGCGTTGGGGGAGGTTCCTAGCAGAATCGAACTGCTGTAGACGGTTTTGCAGACCGTTGCCTAACCACTCGACCAAGGAACCGTGGTTTGATTTTCTGCGTGCAAAGATATGTAGATTTTTTCAAATGGGCAAAGGTTTTCGGGATTTTTTGCCAATGGAATTTATAAGGGGGTGATAGATAGAGGGAAAGTATTGTAATGGAGAGAAGGAATGATTATTCAATTATGTTGGCGAGGGTATCGTTCAACTCTGAGAGGCGTTGGCGTATTCCCGACACGTAGGCATCGGAGGCGGTTTCGCCAACTCTTATCCGGATATTGTGGCGACGGGCCTGAAGCTCGAGAAGTTCGTCGCGAATCAGGTCGGTGGATGAGGCGCGTCGGCGCAGCGAATCGGCATCCATTCTTCCGAGATAGAAAGCAGCGGAATCTCGGAGCGATACGGGGCGTTCGGTGAAGGTGTGGCGGGAGTTTCTTGCGTTTTTCTTTGCCTTGGGATCGGAACAGGCGAAGCCGCAGATAAATGTGAGGAGAATCAGCGAGGGTATGATACGTTTCATAAGATTGTCATGGCTATTTTTGCGCAGGCTTCCGCATCGGCAAGGGCGTTGTGATGGTTGTTGAAGGGTATGCCGAGGAAGTCAGCGAGATTTGGAAGACTGTATGAGCCCACGAGGGCGCGCGGAATGGTTGACCTTGCCTGACGCAGTGTGCAGTACCATTCAACCTCGGGAAGGGCCATGCCGTAATATGCTGCGGTCTTGCGCAGGCAGCCGCGGTCGAACATGGCATTGTGGGCCACAAGGGGAAGTCGGCCTATAAAAAGCTTGAGGTCGGGGAGGATTATGTCGAAAGTTGACTCGGTGTCGGTGTCGGAACGTCCGATGCCGTGGATATTTTCCGTGAAATGCCGGAAGTAATAGTTGGGATAGGGACGTACAAGTGTGTAGAAACGGTCTACGATGCTGCCATCCATCACTTTTACGGCTCCTACGGCGCAGATGCTCGTAGGCTCTGCATTGGCTGTCTCAACATCAATGGCAACGAAGCTGTTCATGGGTGATTACTGCGAATCGCGGTTAACCATTGAGTCGATAGCTTCCTGCACTTCCTCCATGAGCCAGCGGGGGGTGGAGGTTGCGCCGCAGATTCCCACTTTTCCTGCTCCGCGGAACCATTCGGGGCGTAGCTGCGAGGCGTTTTCTACGGCGAATGTAGAGGCGTTTGCCTCCCGGCAACGACCGAAAAGAACTTTGCCGTTGCTGCTTTTGCTTCCGGCCACGAAGACCACAACATCGTGGGTGCGGGCGAAATCACTGAGGTGAGTACCGCGATTGGCCACCCATCGGCAGATAGTGTCGTGGGTCTACACATCCTATCCCGCTGAGCATGCCGTGGCGGAAATCTCAGAGAATCCAGATTGGGGTTTGGTGGTG
>VSPV01000035.1 GCA_009775605.1 Paramuribaculum sp. | reverse complement strand
GATGAAGCTGCCGGGGGTGGAGTTGTAGATGCGGGCGCCTATGGCGTCGGCATAGCGGCGGATGCGGTGGTAGGCGCGGAAGGCAATGTGGAAGCTCAGCATCATGTCGTGCAGGCGGATGTTGCTGTATAGGCTCGTGACACGCTTTTTCTCACTCTCGCTTTCCTTGTAGAAGTGGGGCTGCACGGTCACCACCATATTATTTTCGTCAACCTCGAGTGTGCGCGTCCAGCTGTGGTCGGCTCCAGCAAGATAAATCTCGCGATAACCCGCCTTCAGGCCAATCATTATGGCGGCGATAAGCACATTGCGCGGACGAGGCATTCCCAATCCTGATTTATAGGCCACACGCTCGAACCATCCGAAGCCTTCCACCCCCACGGGATTGAAGCGCTCAATCCTCACATGTCCCGCCGACGTGACTTCACGTGGAATTCTGCGGGCCATACGCGCGGGGACGTACAGCGTCATGGGCCAGTCTACCTTCCGGGCTATATTCTCCCACAGCCGCGCCACATTCCCGTCGCCTCCGGGATTGAAGAAATGAGGATCGGCCATCACGTAGCCCTGCGGGCGGAAACGGTAGAACTCTTCGGCATTGGCGGCGAAATTCACGGCCATAAGGTCGCAGTGCTCCAGAGATGCGGCATGATTCTTCATGGCATCGGCAAGAGAAGGCCCGTTTGCCATTATCACAAGCGGACGTTCGCCTGCCGAAAGGCTTATTCCGCAAGGGCGCGACTCCACAGCCATTTTCACCAGTCCCTTACCAAGCAGGGCACAGTTCTTCGCAACTTCCGTAATCGAGTTCCACATAGGCGCTTTTTTCATAATAACCGCAAAATTAATTAAATTTGCATCCACATTTGCGAAAAACCGCCATAAATGTCAGAAGAGCAAAACACCCCGAAGTCTTCGATAAAGAAAATCGACATCTACGCCGTGCTTCGCGAGCGTCTGGGCAGCCGCTACCGCTTCGTGCCGCGGCCTCTTGTGGCATTGCTGAAACGCATAGTGTGTCAGGACAGTCTCAACGACCTGCTTGACAAGACCGGACATCTCCGTGATGCCGAATTCTGCCGCGCGGTGCTCCGCGAGCTCGGCATCACCTACAGTGTGGTGCATCCCGAGCGGCTTCCCGCTCCGGCCGACCGCCGCGTGATTTTCGTCAGCAACCACCCCCTCGGCGGCCTCGACGGCATGGTGCTCATAGACCTTCTGACCTCACTCTACGGCCCGGGGCTGAAATTCGTGGTCAACGACCTGCTCATGGCCATAGACCAGCTCAAGGGTGTGTTCCTGCCGGTAAACAAGCTGGGCAAACAGAGCCGCGACGCCTCCGACAATCTGACGCGCGCTCTCGAAGGCCCTGACCCTCTGGTGATTTTCCCTGCCGGGCTGGTGAGCCGACGCGGAGCCGACGGCGCTGTGGCCGACCTTGAATGGCACAAGATGTTCATAAACAAAGCCATCGCCTCCCGGCGCGACATTGTGCCTCTCTTCTTCAGTGGCCGCAATTCAAACTTTTTTTATAACTTTGCATATATGCGTCGACGCATGGGGCTCAGATTCAATGTGGAGATGGCCCTGTTGCCGGCCGAGGTGTTCAAGCAGCGCTCGCGCAACTTCACCATAGTGGCCGGACCGCGCGTTCCCTGGAACACTCTTTCCACAGGCTCGCGGGCCGCTGCCGACGCACGTGAAATCAAAGACAGAGTCTATTCACTCGAAAACGAAACCGACCGCCACAGCCTTCGGACAAACAACGATTCGCAATGAGCCAAGACCAACAGCCTGTAATACCACCGGTAGACACCGCGCTCCTCAAAGCCGAGCTCACTCCCGACAATCAGCTGCGATCCTCCAACAAGGGAGGAAACATCATATACACATTCGACGGACGCACGTGCCCCAACCTCATGCGCGAGGTGGGCCGTCTGCGCGAAATAACTTTCCGCGGAGCCGGTGGAGGCACCGGGAAGGACTGCGACATAGATGCCTTCGACCTGATGGACCCTCCCTGCCGCCAGCTTATAGTATGGGACCCGGAAAACGAGATGATCATCGGCGGTTACCGCTACATAATCGGCCCCGACATACGCCTTAACCCCGACGGGAGCCCGCGTCTGGCCACATCCCACCTTTTCCGCTTTTCCGACTCCTTCATACGCGACTATCTCCCCTACACCATAGAGCTCGGCCGTTCGTTCGTGCGCACCGAATACCAGTCGTCGCGCGCCGGAGCCAAAGCCATCTTCGCCCTCGACAACCTATGGGACGGCCTGGGAGCGCTCACGGTGATCCACCCCGAGATGCGCTACCTTTTCGGAAAAGTCACGATGTATCCCGAATACTCCGCCAAGTGCCGCAACATGATCCTTTATTTCATGCACAAGCACTTCCCCGACCCCGACCGCCTTGCCACGCCCGTCAATCCGCTGCAGACCGACATCGACGTGCACGAGATGCGGCGCCTCTTCCAGGGCGCGACCTTTGCCGAGGACTACCGCATACTCAACCATGCCATACGCGAGAACGGCCTCAACATTCCGCCGCTCGTAAACGCCTACATGAGCCTCTCGCCCACCATGAAGATGTTCGGGACAGCCGTCAACGACGAGTTCGGCGACGTGGAGGAATCAGGCATATTCCTGGACATATCCGAGATTCTCGAGGAAAAGAAGAAGCGCCACATCGACACGTTTCTCAACCTCCGCCACTGAGCGCATACCAAATATTTTAGCTATCTTTGCACAAACTTACGCCAATGAACCACATGCCACCATCGCCATACCGCCGGGGCGCCGCCCAGGGAATGTTTTTCGGCATCTACCTGTCGATTCTTTTCCTGGCCTCGGTATATTCCGTAAGCTATCCGCTTATGGGTCTCGTAGGCATGCTGCTCGTGCTGGGTGTGCCGTTCTACATATACCGCTGCCTGCGCGCCACATTCGTGGCCGACGGCGGCCTGACGCCCTTCTCCTCGCTGTGGATGCAGGGCATAATGGTGTTTCTGTGCGGAGCGCTCATTCAGGGCGTAGTGGCCGTGATTTATCTCAAATGGGTTGACCCGACTTTTATCATCACCCAACTGCGCACCGTAATCTCGTTTTACGACGGAATGCCTTCACCCGAGGCCAAGGAAATGGCCAAAGTTCTCAGCAACATGATCGAAGCCAACCTCGTGCCCTCCGCAGCATCGATGGTGGTGGAAATGATATTCCTCTCGGTATTCTCCGGCTCGCTGCTCTCGCTGCTGATGAGCGCTCTGGCCCGGATAGGCAGGGTAAAGCGTCCGCCCACAGCCCCGCCTCCCATGCCCTGACATGGCATTCCCCGTTAAGCTACAATCCTTCAAAGTATTGCTTTTTCTGAAATGGATATATCTGTAATAGTACCGCTCTTCAACGAAGCCGAATCGCTGCCCGAACTCGAGCAGTGGATTGACCGCGTGATGAAACAGAACGGATTTTCCTACGAAATAATATTTGTGAACGACGGCTCCACCGACGATTCCTGGAACGTGATCCGGGAGCTGTCGCGCACCAACCCTTCCGTGAAAGGTGTGTGCTTCCGCCGCAACTACGGCAAATCTCCGGCCCTGAACACCGGCTTCCGCCGTGCAAAAGGCGATGTGGTGATAACCATGGACGCCGACCTGCAGGACAGCCCCGATGAAATCCCTGAGCTGTACCGCATGATCACCGAGGACGGCTACGACCTTGTCAGCGGCTGGAAACAGAAACGCTACGACCCCCTGTCGAAGACCATCCCCACCAAGCTGTTCAACGCCACAGCACGCCGAGTGAGCGGAATCCACAACCTCCATGATTTCAACTGCGGTCTGAAAGCCTACCGTCACAAAGTGATAGAGCGCATCGAGGTGTATGGCGACATGCACCGCTACATCCCCTATCTGGCCAAAAACGCCGGATTCACCCGCATCGGTGAGAAGGTTGTCCACCATCAGGCCCGCAAATACGGCAAGACAAAATTCGGCCTCGACCGCTTTGTAAACGGCTATCTCGACCTTGCCACCCTCTGGTTCACAAACAAATTCGGAGTAAAACCAATGCACTTCTTCGGTCTGCTCGGCAGCCTGATGTTCATTCTTGGTTTCGTGGCCGCCGCAGCGGTCGGCGCCCTCAAGCTCTACAACATGCATGCCGGCAACCCATATATCCTGGTTACCGACTCGCCATATTTCTACATTTCCCTCACACTGATGATACTTGGCACACAGCTGTTTCTCGCGGGATTCGTGGGAGAGCTCGTGGTGCGCAACGCTCCCGGTCGCAACGACTATGAAATAGAGGAGGAACTGAAAACCCAAGCTCCGGAATGACAAGAAAAGCCCACATAGCGTGTTTCGTAACCGCCGGTGTAGCCCTGCTGGCGACGACAGCGGGCTGCAACACCGAATCGTGCACCGAAAACCAGAGCAGCATACCTCTGGCCGGTTTCTACGGCTCCGACGGCACGAAAGTCTCCGTCGACTCGCTCTGCATCCGTGGCGTGGGAGCGCCGTCCGACTCCGCTCTATACTCGGGTTCGGCCCTCTCCCAGGCTTATCTGCCTCTGCGGTCAGACAAGGAATCAACCTCCTACTGCTTCCAGTATCTCCAGAAAGATCTCAACTTTCCGCAGCTCTACGACACCATCACCGTCCGTTACACTTCGGAGCCTTACTTCACATCCGAAGAGTGCGGGCTGAGCTTCATCTACACGGTGACCGACCTGAGCTTCACAACCCATCTCATTGACTCCGTGAAGCTGCTCGACAATAAAATCACTCCCGCCGACGTGGAACAACTGCAGATTTATTTCCGCACTGCCACGGACAGCCCCGAGACTCCCGGCGATAACGGTGACAACCAGAACCCCACGGCCCGAACCCGCGGCATAAACCCTGACGGACATGAAAACAGGTAAGGCATTTTCAATCATAGCTCTCCTGCTGCTCGTCACGACCGCCGTCCCGGCCTACGGACAGCGACGCATAACACCCGTGCAACCCAAGCCCGGAACTATCCCGACGGTAAAGGTTGAGGAACCCGCGTTCACCGGCCAGTCGAACCTTGCCGAGCGCCGCGACGCACAAGGCAACATAGTGCTCGTGGACACCGTGACCGGCACCGAATGGGTCGACACCACTCTGGTGAACCGCAAGGCCAAAATGCTTTACCCGCTGCTGGAATCCGTGTTGATAGGCGTGGACATCTGGGATCCCGCCATGCGCATATTCGGTCAGCACTACGGCCTTATAGGCTTCTGGGGCGAACTCAGCCTCCACAACCGCTACAAGCCGGTGTTCGAGCTGGGATTCGGCCAGTGTGACGACACTCCCGACGACCGCAACTTCACATTCCGCGTGCCCGTGTCGCCCTATTTCAAAATCGGACTCAACTACAATATTTTCTACAATAACTCACCCGACTACCAGTTCAACGTAGGCGTCCGCTACGGCTTCACGCCATTCAAATGGAGCGTTACCGCCGGCACCATTTCCGACGGCTACTGGCAGGAAAACACTGCCGCATCAATTCCGTCGCAGAGCGCCACCGCCGGATATTTTGAATTCACGGCCGGTGTGAAGGTGAAAATATGGCGATGGCTGTCGATGGGATGGACAGCCCGCTACCATGCCTTGCTCCACGAAGGGAAGTCGGCCTTCGGCGAGCCGATGTATATCCCCGGTTACGGAAAAAGGAGCTCGCATTTCACCGGCTCATTCTCCATAATCTACACTCTTCCCCTGAACAAGAAGCGTCCGGGTGGAGTTAATACTTCTGAGGGAGGCGCCGATACCGGCGGCCGCCCGTAACTTTCAGAATATTAAGTCATGAAGAAAATCATCATTGTAGGAGCATCTTCCGGTCTCGGCGCACGGATAGCAACCGACTTCGCCCGCGGAGGCTGGCGCGTGGGCATAGCCGCACGCCGCGAGGAACGGCTCAAGGAGTTAAAGGACCAGTATCCCGCCAACATCGCAACCAAGCGCATCGACGTGACCCAGCCCGATGCCGCGCAGCGCTTCACGGAGCTGATAGAGCTCTGCGACGGCATGGACGTGCTGCTGTTTGCAGCCGGCATAGGCTTCAACGACCCCGACCTCGATCCGGCCCAGGTGCACCGCACCCTTGAGACCAACGTGATGGGATTCTCGGCCATTGTCACGGCCGCTTACCGTTATTTCCGCGACACGGCCAATCTGCATCAGGGCCAGATTGCCGCCATAACCTCCGTGGCCGGAGTCAAGGCTCTCGGAGTGGCAACGGCCTACAGCGCGTCAAAGTGCTTCCAGCAGCGATTCATCAACTGCCTCGAGCAGCTTGCCTACCGGCGCCAGGTCAATGTGGCCTTCACCGATATCCGCCCCGGCTTCATCCGCACGCCCCTTCTCCAGGAAGGCAAACCATATCCCATGATAATGAGCGTGGACTATGCGGCTCCCCTCATCGAAAAAGCCATACTCCGGCGGCGCCGCGTGGCCTATATCGACTATCGCTGGGGCGTAGCGTCACGTCTGATGCAGCTTATACCGCAACGCATCTGGCGCCATCTTTCACTCGAAATCTAAAAAATTACATATTCCAGACCAATCATGTCAACACCTCTTTTGATTCTCCGCCCCGGCAAACCGGTGGCAATGTGTAGCGACCACGCCGGTTACGAACTCAAGGAAGTCATCAAACAGCATCTGCAGGCAGCCGGCATAACCGTCGAGGACTTCGGCACCGATGCAGCAGACAGCTGCGACTACCCCGACTTTGCCCACCCCTGCGCCGAAGCCGTGCAGTCGGGCAAGGATTATCCGGGAATAGCCCTGTGCGGTTCAGGCAACGGTATGGCCATGGTGCTGAACAAGCACCGCGGAATCCGCGCGGCTCTCTGCTGGGATGTGGAGCTGGCCCGTCTGGCCCGCGCCCACAACGACGCAAACATCCTCGTGCTCCCCGCCCGCTTCATCAATGCCAACAAGGCCCTTGCCATCGTCGAGACATTCTTCTCGACACCATTCGACGGAGGACGCCACGAAAAGAGGGTTGAAAAGATAGATTGCGACTGATCGGCCATTCCTATTCCTCGACTTCGTCGCCGCGCAATGCCCTTGTCATGCGTGAGGTCACCCAGTTCTGAAAAGAATCGCGGTAACTCTCGCTCACGGGCACTGCCGTGCCGTCGAAGATTATACGGTTGCGCTCTATGGTCTCGATTTTGTCGAGATTCACTATAAACGAGCGGTGAACACGCATGAATTTCTCGGCAGGCAGCGACTTCTCGAGCGAACGCATGTTGAGCAGGGTGGTGATGCTGCGGGAGCCTCCGTCAAGCCAGATTTTCACATAGTCCTTGAGTCCCTCCACATAAACTATGTCGGACTTGCGGATCTGATGAAGCTTGTATTCGCTCTTCACTATTAAATAATCGCTGTCGGTATCCGACGGCCCGTCGTCTTCTTCGGCCTCCACCGGACAAAGAAGGGATGCCGCGCGTGTGGCCGAACCTACGAACTCCTCGTAGCTCACGGGCTTCAGCAGATAATCTATGGCGCCAACCTTAAAACTGTCGAGAGCGAACTCACTGTAAGCGGTCACAAACACCACCCTGACGCCCTTGGGCATGAGGCGCGCGAATTCCAGTCCTCCGAGCATAGGCATCTGGATGTCGAGGAACACGAGGTCAACCTTCCCTTTCATTATGGACCGCACGGCCTCCTGGGCCGACGAGTAGACACCCTCGAGTTCAAGAAATGCGGTTCGTCTTATATATCCGGCAATCAGTTCGGCGGCCAGAGGCTCGTCGTCAATCACACATGTTTTTATTTTTTTCATATTGCGGTTCTGGGTTACTTTGAATTATAATATGACGGCGGAGAGGAAATATCTATGCTGCATCTCAGCTCATAGCGGCTTCCGGTATCGCGGATATCAAGAGTGTGACGGCCGCCGTAAAGAAGTTCCAGACGGCGGCGCATGTTGCGCAGTCCGATGTGCGCGCCTTCTCTGCGCGCCCTCTCGGCCGGCTGATAGCTGTTGGAAATCTCGGCATTCACCACTCCGTCCCGGGCCCTGAACATTATTTTTATCGGTTCGCCCGGAATCGCGCCGTATTTCATGGCGTTTTCCACAGCGTTGATAAGCATGAGAGGAGCTACCTCCGTCTTGCCCATCTGCCCTACATCTATGTCCATCTCGAGATTGAGCCTCGACCCAAGTCTCATCTTTATCAGAGCGCAGTATTTCTCTATGAACTCAAGCTCCTTTTCAAGATGCACCAGCGTGGTTATATTGTAGAGCGAATAGCGCAGGATGGAACTCAGATGATGGATTGCCTTCTGGGCCTCGGCGGGATTTATCTCCACCATGGCATATATGGTGTTGAGCGTGTTGAAGAGCAGATGCGGATTGATCTGCGACTTTATACGGGCCAGCTCCAGCTCACGCTGCAGCATGGCGCTCTCATGGCGTTTCTCCATAAGGGCCTGAAGCTGGGCCGAGGTCTTGATGGCCACGGCAAGAGCTATCACCAGCAGTATCATCACCAGATTACCAACCATATACGGTATGGAAGGGGGCGTCTCAGGATGACCCGGCACCAGATGGGGGAATTCCAGGGGCGGTCCCGGCCGACCGTCGCGGAGCGAATGCAGTTCGGGTATATTCTCTATCCACAGTACATAAAGCAGCGCCATAGCCACTACAGTCACAATAGAACTGAGTCCGAAAAACCTGAGCCAGTCCACCCTGCCGCGAAGCATTTCGCCGGAAAGCACCAGATAGTATTCCACATAGAACACCACTATATACACCGCCGTCTTCACATAAAGATTGAGTGAGATGCCCGGATTGCGCACATCAAGCAGATTCATCAGAAGTTCTGGCAGAAGCAGAGCTATGCACAGAGCAAAGAAATGAATGAGCTTGGTGCCGCTTTCCTGCAGAAAGAGCAGCAACTTCTTAAGGAAGGCCGTTTTCGAAAATCTCATAGGCGAGGATATGGAGCGGGGTTATCGAAACTTTCATTTGGGCTTTTCGCCGAATTCCTCCTGCTGGCGCTCTACCTCGCGGAGTTTTTCCGCCGAAGTTTTCCTGTCGGCACCGTCAGCTTTCTTCTGTGAAAGAGATGTAACGGCAGGAAGCGATGCCGCCTCTGATTCGGAATAGATCTGCGGCATGGCGGGAGCCACGCTTTCTATCACAAGTTCTCCGGCAAGAGGAGTCTGAAGCCCTTCCTTCACCGTCGTTGCCCTGATCCGGATTTTTCCGGGGGTAAGGGTGGAGCGCACAAGCAGCGGTGCGGTTCCCCATGTGAGAGGCACAGGGTTAACGCCCGTCACAGTATCACCGATTATATGGCCCTCCCCTTCCACGGTGAAATGCAACGTCTGATTGTTCAGGCGCTTCACGTTTCCTTCGCTGTCTGTCATCGAGGCCACCACGGTAACAAAGTCGGAGCCGTCGGCCACCAGAGGAATGCCCTCGTTGTCGAGACTCAGGCGTATCTGCGCGGGACGTCTGGCGGGGAAGACGCGATGAGTTGCCACGACCTTTCCGTCAATGATTCCTTCGGCAAAGAGCCATGCATCCTCCTTATGTCCGTTGCGGTCCAGAGCCTTGTCGGTCATGAAGTCATACATATCGGTAAAGAGATATACCGGCGATTTCATGCTTTTGCCAAGACTGTCGCGGCGCAACGTCCTGGTTTTTCCGTCGCGGCAGAACGTGAGGCGCACTTCGTCGCAATTCGAGTAGACCGTAACGTCCTTGGGAGAGAACGGTGTCATTTCGTGGGCTATATATACCATCGGACCGGTGGCGAAAGGACGGTCGAGTTTTTCGGCCGGACGCTGAGAGGCAAACATCGTCCAGGAGTATTTTGGCTGACGGAAGGCATCCATCACCCCGCCGTAGAACGGATCGGGATGGTATCCGCGCTGGTGGTCGAACGAGTGCCACAGGCAGCCGCCCATGTGCTGGGGCGTGGTGCGGTGGAGGGTTTCGAGACAGGAATAGGGGTAATCGGGGCTTGCATAATGCTGTGCCTGCACAAGCATGGCGTGTTCTCCCCATCCGCGCGACACACGGCTGGGAGAGTTGTGTGAATTCCAGTCGTCCACGTTATCACCCCATTCTCTTGTGAAGTAAGACACCTTAGGATCCGTCTCTCCCCTCTGTTCGCCCGGGTCGGCATTGGCCGGATGACGGAAGCGGATCGTGAAGTGCTCGCTTCCGCGCGCCGACTCGTCGCAAGCCGCCAGAGCGCGTCCGCCAGGGAATTCCTCACCCACGATTTCCACCGTGCGTCCGGCGAAATCGGCGGGATACCATGTCTCGTTGAGTATCGGCTCCCACATCCACACCGAGGGATGATTGCGGTCGCGCCGTATCATGTTTCTTATATCGGAATATACCCTCTGTGCAAACTTCGGATCATCATTCCAGAACTGCCATCCGGGAGTATTGACTATCACAAACAGCCCGAGTTCGTCGCAGGCATCCATGAAAGCGGGATCCTGAGGACAGTGGGCGTTTCGTATCACCTTGAAACCGGCGTCGCGCAGTTTTTTGGCATCGCGCCAGTGGGTGGCGTTGGGCACCGCGTGGCCCACGACCGCAAAATCCTGATGGCGGTTTGCGCCGATAAGAGGCTCACCGTATGGCTTGCCGTTGAGATAGAAGCCTTTCTCGCCTTTGAATTCCACGCTGCGGATGCCCAGACGCTTCATAAAGGAGTCCGCCTCCCGTCCGTTCGCATCTGTGATGCTTACTTTAAGGCGGTAGAGCCGGGGATCATCGGGCGTCCACAGTTGGGGCGCGTCCACGGTCAGAATATCGGTAATGGCACGGTCTTTTCCTGCGGAGAGCTTCAGCGCGCGGCTGTGGGTGGCGACTGTACGCCCGTCGGGGTCTATCAGTTCATAATTGAGCCGCCCGGAGAAACCGCCCGGCCGCTCGTTGCGGATGTGAGTCAAAAGTTTTACGCGCGCGGAACGGTCGCTGACATCCTCATAGGTCACGAGCAATCCCCCACCCGCCGGTATATCCTCATAATTAGGGTCGGTAACATAGATATCGCCGTGGCTCACCAGCCAGCAGTCGCGGTAGATTCCTCCCATATAGGTGAAGTCGAGCATATCCTGCGGCTTTCCGGGGGGATAAGAGGGATCGTCGCTGTTGTCGGTCATTACGGCTATCACATTGTCTTCCCCGAACCGTAAAAGGCCCGTAAGGTCAGCTATCACGGGAAGATAGCCTCCGAAATGCTCCGTGACCTGCTTTCCGTTCACATAGACGCGGCTCTTGCCCATTATGCCCTCGAAATGCAGAAACACCTTCTTTCCCCTGAGCGAATCTGCCGGGGTGAAGTGCTTACGGTACCATGCGGGGCCTTGGTAATTCACGCAGCCGCTTGCCTCCGGAGGGAGTTCCTCCAGCCCGTGTGGCAGCGAAACCACCCCCCATGATGAATCGTTGAAAGCAGGGTCGGATGCTCCGGCCGCATCCCCCTTATGGAAGCGCCAGGCCGGATTCATGGAAGAAACCGAACGCTGGCTTCCGGGCAGCCGGTAGAATCCCGCAGTGGAAAATTCCGCGGCACTGATTTCGGGGAACGACCATATAACTAAAAAAAGCAATGTGATAAATAGTCGGCAATACTTCATGGCATGAAAGGATAAATACAATAGTTGGATTACAAAAATAGGCAATCCTCTGTTAACTCGCAAAAAGGACGGGAGGCCGTTTTTGCCCTCCACATCCTTTTTTTGTAATTTTGCAACCTGAAAACATCATTTCACAAAATGAAATATTCTGAGTTTATCCACAGACTCAAGCCCTGGATGCTTCCGCTGGCCATGCTATGCGGACTTCTTTTCCACAATATAATAGAAGCGGTAGCGTTTCTTACCCCCTGGCTCATATTCGCAATGCTTTTCATTACATTCTGCCGCATAGAGCCTAAGGAAATGAGGATTACCGGCCTTTCGCTATCGCTTCTGTGCGTGCAGCTGGGCGGAGCGCTTGCCATATATCTGACATTATTGCCGGTCAGCACCGACGTGGCTCAGGGAGCGTTCATCTGCGTGTTCTGCCCCACGGCCACGGCCGCTCCGGTAATCACCGGAATGCTCGGCGGAAACATCGCCCGTCTGGCCACATTTTCACTGGTAAGCAACATGGCCGTGGCGCTCACCGCTCCCGCCGCATTCACACTGATGGGCTCCGCTGACATTGAGTTCACCCAGTCAGTCAGCACCATCGCCATGCGTGTGCTTCCGCTCATACTCGGGCCGCTGGTCACGGCCCTCGTGCTCAAAGGAGCCGCCCCTGCCCTGCACCGCCGCATCTCGTCGTCGCAGTCCATCGGATTCTATCTGTGGGCGGTATCGCTTATTATAGTTGTGGGACGCGCGGTGAGTTTCGTGATGAAAGAGCCGCCGTCGCGCGTCCCCGAGCTCGTGGCGCTTGCGCTGGTAGCCGGTGTGGTGTGCGTGGCCCAGTTCGTGGCCGGGCGCAGAATCGGACGCCGCTACGGCGACCGCATTGCCGGAGCGCAGGGCCTGGGCCAGAAAAACACGGTGCTTGCCATCTGGATGGCCCTTACATACCTCAATCCGGTGACGTCAGTGGCCCCTGCTGCATATATTGCATGGCAGAACACCATAAACTCACTCCAGTTATATCTCAAACAAAAAAAGCGGGACTCCAAACTTAACTCCGCTGCAGAACGTTAAATAAACAAAGGATGTATATGACAGGGCTGTCCTGCGCTGATGCCGGAGATTGAAACGCGATTCCCGGCCGGAAAACGCAGGAGAGGTGCCCTTTATTTGCATCCCGACATAGAGCATAGCGATTATGGACAGCATGTATGAAATATTGATGGGGCTGCCGCTTTTCAAAGGAGTGAGCTACGCCAATATATCCAAAGTAGTGGAATCCACCAAGTTCCATTTTCTGAAGTATCTTGACGGAGAGACCCTTGTGACAGCGGGCGAAACCTGCACCCATGTGAAATTTATTATTTCAGGAAAGGCACGGCTCTCGATAGCCAATGCCGACGGACGCTTCAAAGTATCGCAGACACTGTCGGCACCCGATGTAATAGCTCCGGACTATCTCTTCGGACGCGCCACCCATTACCCCTGCAATGCCACAGCCATCGGCCCGACAGGCATCCTCCAGATTACAAAACATGATTATGTGAAGATTCTTCACTCCGACCCCATTTTCCTTTTCAACTTCCTGAACATACTGTCCATGAACGCGCAGAAAGCCATAGACGGAGTGCTTGCCCTTACCAACGGATCGCTCGAGGAGCGCATAGCGTTCTGGATTGTGGCCCTGACGCAGCGCGGAGGCACCGACATAGTGCTCTCATGCCGCCAGCGCGACCTTTATTCACTCTTCGGAGTCCAGCGCTCGTCGTTCATGGCCACCCTCGACAGCATGAAAGCCCGCGGACTCATAGACTACAACCAGCAGGAAATAAAAATAATCTCGCGCCCCGAAATGCTAGATCTCCTCACCCGCCACTCAGAGTAACCGGTCAATGTAAAATAATGGTAGTTAAAATGGGTCTGCAATACATGTATCAGATTAGCCAACTTGGAGCGGTGGAGCCGCGTCTTCTGTAAAACCCGCTGCGCAAGCTGCGGGAAAAATATTGTCTGTTCCACCTGCGGCGAGCCTGGGAATGGCGATGGCGCAGTGTGCGTGAGCGTGGGGCCCTAACAGACTGCCCATGCTTACGGGGGCAGCGAGGCCCGCATGCTCCGCAGCTTGCCTCGAAGAAATCTATTGGCCTCTTTCTCCGGCAGCTGACGCAACCGGTTGTAAAAAATTCGCGCCTCCGGCGCTTTTCGCCTGTTACAATATATTTTGAATAAGTATCCCCCGACTTTTCAAACTATCGGTCTAAAAAATTCCTTCCAGAAAGTTTTTAACACTTCAACCGGTTTTTCACATTAACCATGAATAACCGGCCTCATAAACTGTGCACGATAAAAAATGCCGGTGTACGGGAGCGGAAGTTGTGTATAGCAACCGCAGACGCACACCGGCGTGAAATCCAATAATGAAAACAAAAGGACGTATCATCACTGACGCGTCCTCATGTCTATGGTTATAAAACCATAAACCTAACCCAAAATCACATAACGTTTATGCACTTCTTTCTCTTTTAAGGCGCATCTTTTCACGCCTTGTGAATACAAAATTAATTTCTTGTCGCGCACACCGCAATATATCCTGATTTCAAATTCAATCAATATAAATTCTCTTTTTCGCAAAATATTGAAAATCAGGCTACGTGAAGTGTTACAATATAGACGTTTCCACACCGTTCGCATCCCTTCCGGAATACTTTCAGACGATAATAGCTACCACCGTTGCCACATCACTAAGAACTGCGATGCTCACTCTACGTACGCTCAGCCCGGCCCTCAAGTTTTTTCACACCTGCTATTTCCGAAATTTCAGGCAAAATGAGTAAATTTGCAAAGTTTAACCACAAAACACCCATAAAAGCGATGAACGTAGCTATTGTTGGCGCCAGCGGCGCAGTGGGCCAGGAGTTTCTCCGCGTGCTCGACGAACAGAATTTTCCTATCGACAACCTCGTGCTCTTCGGCTCGAAACGCAGTGCCGGACGCAAATATACTTTTCGCGGAAAAGAATACGAAGTGAAGGAACTCCGTCATGGCGACGATTTCAAGGGTATAGACTTCGCTTTTGTATCGGCAGGAGCCTCAGTGAGCAAGGAATATGCCGAAACCATCACCCGCCACGGCGCCCTGATGATTGACAATTCAAGCGCTTTCCGCATGGACGAGGATGTGCCTCTGGTTGTTCCGGAGGTCAACGGCATGGACGCGTTCAATGCCCCCCGCAATATCATTGCCAACCCCAACTGCACCACCATACAGATGGTTGTGGCTCTCAAGCCCATCAACGACCTGAGCCCGATACGCCGCGTCCATGTGGCTACCTATCAGGCAGCCAGCGGCGCGGGAGCTTCGGCCATGGAAGAACTCCGCCACCAGTACGAGGAGCTTCTGGCCGGAAAGGAGCCGACGGTCGAGAAATTCGCATACCAGCTCGCCTACAACCTCATTCCGCAGGTCGACGTGTTCATGGACAACGGCTATACCAAGGAGGAGATGAAGATGTTCAACGAGACTAAAAAAATCATGCATGCTCCCGGCCTCGACGTAAGCGCGATGTGCGTGCGCGTGCCTGTGCTCCGCGCCCACAGCGAGGCCATCTGGGCTGAAACCGAGCAACCTCTGGAACTGGATGCCGTTCGCCACGCATTTGAAAACGCCGAGGGCCTGGTAGTGGTCGACGAACCCGCCTCCAAGAAATACCCTATGCCCCTCGACGCGGCAGGCACCGACCCGGTCTATGTGGGCCGTCTGCGCAAAGACCTCACCAACCCCTGCGGCCTCACATTCTGGATTGTAGGCGACCAGATTAAAAAAGGAGCGGCTCTGAACGCCGTGCAGATTGCCATGTTCATGCTGGCCCACAAGAAGTGAGCACGGCCCTGATAGCATACGCAATCAACGCCACCCGGCCTCTGATAACATCGCCGGTGGGTATCTTCCTCGTGGTTCTGATGATCATGCTGGTCACACCCATGATTTTCAACCGCCTGAGGATTCCCACCGTTATAGGTCTCATACTGGCGGGTGTGATAGCCGGCCCCTACGGTTTCAACCTCCTGGCGCGCGACATGAGCTTCGAGGTGTTCGGCCAGGTGGGGCTGCTTTACCTCATGTTCCTGGCGGGCATAGAGATAGACATGTACCACCTGAAGAAGAACCTGCGCAAGGGCGTGGTGTTCGGTATGTTCACCTTCTTCATCCCTCTTTTGCTGGGAACGGTGGCGGCACTGACATTCCTGAAACTCAGCCTGCTCACATCGGTGCTCCTCGCCTCGATGTTTGCGGCCCACACTCTGCTCGCCTACCCCATAGTGTCGCGCTTCGGCCTCACCCGGCAACCGGCCGTGGTCATAGCCATAGCGGGGACTATCTTCACGGTGCTGGGGTCACTCATTGTACTTGCGGCCACGGTGGGAGTGGCGCGCGACGGCAGCTTCGAGGTGATGGGAATACTGCGTCTGCTGGGCTCTCTGATTCTCTACTGCCTCATAACGGTATATATCTACCCGCGGCTTACGCGGTGGTTTTTCAAACGCTACCACGAGACCATACTGCAGTTTATCTATGTGCTCGCCATGGTGTTCTTGGCGGCGGAGATGGCTGTCGCAATTCACATAGAGGCCGTGTTCGGCGCTTTCTACGCCGGACTGGTGCTCAACCGTTATATCCCCGGCAAGTCGCCCCTGATGGGACGCATAGAGTTCGTGGGCAACGCACTTTTCATTCCCTATTTCCTGATAGGTGTGGGAATGCTCATAAATATAAAGGTTCTGTTCACGGGATGGAACACCATCTATGTGGCCACGGTTATGTGCGCCACAGCCATGGCCACCAAATGGCTTGCCGCTTTCGCCACGCAGAAAACGTTCGGCATGAATGCCATCGACCGCTCGATTATGTATCAGCTCAGCAACGCCCACACGGCCGTAGCGCTGGCTGTGGTGATGATCGGCTTCAATTTGGGGATTTTCGAGGAGACGATTCTCGACGGCACCATAGTGATGATACTCGTCACATGCACCGTAAGCTCCCTCGGCACTTCGCGCGCGGCCTCAAAGCTCAAGGTGATGAGCCTGACAAAAGAGGAGATTCTCACCGGCGAGAACGCCAAGGACAAGTCGCGCATTTCCAATGTGCTCATTCCCGTGGCTAACCCCGAATCGGCCACTGAGCTGGTGAACCTCGCCGTGATGATGCAGCCTGCCGACAGCCGCGCGCGACACCTCTACGCCCTGCATGTGCGAAACGACAATTCCGCACAGAGCCGCGCCGTGGGCCGCAGTTCGCTCGACACGGCCGAACAGGTGGCCGCGAGCGTCGACCTGCGGCTGGAGCCGGTGGAACGCTACGATTACAACTTCGTCACGGGCGTGCTCAACGCCATCCATGAGCGCGACATAACGGAGGTGGTGATAGGTCTGCACCGCCGCACGATGGTGCTTGACAGTTTTCTGGGCGACAAGCTCGAGCAACTGCTCAAGGCCACATACCGCATGATTTCCATCTCGCGCTGCTTCATACCCATCAACACCGTGACACGCGTGGTGGTTGCCGTTCCTCCGAAAGCCGAGTATGAGACCGGCTTCCGCCAGTGGGTGGAAGCGCTTGGAAACATCACGCGTCAGCTCGGTTGCCGCATTATTTTCTGCTGCACCACGGCCACAGCCGGAGCCATAAAGGCCGTGCTCCGCAGCGGCGCATTTGAAATCCGCGCCGAGTTCCGGCCGCTGGAACAGATGGACGATTTCGTGCTACTGGCCAATAAGATTCTGGACGATGACCTGATGGTTGTTGTGAGCTCACGGCGCGCATCGGTCTCGTTCACCTCGTTCATGGACACACTGCCGGAGTTTCTGCGCAAGTATTTCTCGCGAAACAACCTGCTCATAATATATCCGGAGCAGTTCGGCGACGAGGGCATAGTGCCGATGATGGCCGATTCGCTCTCCACCGACATTGCCTCGGCTCCGTCGCCCATCTGGCTGCGCGTCATGGAAATCTACCGCCGCGGTATAGCGCTGCGCAAGCGCTTCACCCACCGCAACCGCCAGAACCGCATAGAGCTCTGATCTAAGTGCCGGTTCGACAATAAATCAGCGGTAAGTCTCCGTCAGGGAATACAACGCCTCATACATCCTCACCTCCGCCTCGCCAAGAGTGCGGTCGCGGCGCGCCATCACGCGGGCGGCCACATCCAGGAATTTCTGAAAGGACTGCTCGGAGAACCCGGCTGCGGAGCCATCGGAAAACGACGGCACGAAATTGCGCGGGAAGCCGGTGCCGTGCACGTTGACACCCACACCAAGCACCGTCGCCGTATTGAACATAGTATTGATGCCGGCCTTCGAGTGGTCGCCCATTATCAGGCCGCAGAACTGCAGCCCGGTGCGCTGGAAGCGCCGCGAGGCATAGTTCCAGAGCTTGATTTCCGTATAGTCGTTCTTGAGATTAGAAGCCGTGCAGCCTGCGCCGAGGTTACACCACTCCCCGATCACGGCGTTGCCCAGAAAACCGTCGTGGGCCTTGTTGCTGTAGCCGATAATCACCACGTTGTTCAGCTCGCCGCCCACCTTGGAGTGCGGCCCGATGGTGGTCGCTCCATAAATCTTGGCACCCATATTCACGGTCGAATGGTCGAGGACGGCGATAGGGCCGCGCATGCACGCACCCTCCATCACCGTGGCTCCGCGGCCGATGTAGACAGGCCCGGTCTCCACGTTTATCACCGCGCCCGACACCGTGGCGCCATCCTCAATAAAGAGCCGCGACGCGTCGCCTATCACCATGCACGAGGGCGGTAGCGGCTGCGATGTGCGTCCGCGGGTCACTTCGGCAAAGTCGCTCTCCAGCGACGCGCCGTTGGTCAGGAACACGTCGAACGGACGGTTGATTACCGTCACCGGGCCTTCATATTCCATAATGCTCTCCGGCTCGTCCTCCACGGCCCCGCGCCGCGCCACGAGCACGTCGCCGGCCATGAGGCCTTCGCCCATCCTGAGGGCTGCGACGGCCTCGGCAAGCTGCCGGTCGGCAATCACTCGCGAGTCTATTATCAGATTGTCGTCGCCCGACTCTCTGAGCGGAAACACCTCCGAGAGATAGTCGGCCGTAAGATACGAATACTCCCCCGGGAGATAGCGCTGCCAACGTTCCTCGATGGTGAAGAGGCCCGTGAGCAGCCGGGCAATCGGTCGGGTAAAAGTGAGAGGCAGCAGAGAAAGGCGAGCCTCGGCATTATCAGCAAGAATTATATTTCGTGACATAACAATTGGTTTATAGCCTTCGCAGCATTGGGTTTATGACCTTTGTGGCGTTAACTCAGAATTCGACATTTCAGCATTTTGGAGCGAAACAGAACTCCCGAACAGTTCCTAAGAACCATAAATAGCCCCGCCACAAGGAAAATTCACCTCAAAATTAGCTAAATTGTTCCGAAATCTTGCAGTCATTCCCAAAATTGCCTACCTTTGCGCCACGAAACCCAGGGTTCGGTAGCTCAGCTGGATAGAGCATCTGCCTTCTAAGCAGACGGTCATGCGTTCGAGTCGCATCCGAATCACCTGATTTCAAGCCGCATCGAGCCTCCGCCCCCTGCGGCTTTTTGATTTTATAAGGTTTCCGACAACTCGGACGGCTCCGACCCTTCCTTCAACACAAAAACAGCCGCCCCGCGCTCTGCGAAACGGCCATTTTCAAATTCGATATGAACTGTCGGAGGATTATTCTGTCTTGAAGGGGCCATCGTCGGTGCGGGGATGCACGAACTCAAATTCGAGAGTGCGGGCCAGACCTTCGTCAAGGGTATAGGGAGCTTTGAAGCCGCATGTATGCACTTTGGTGGCATCGAATTCGGTTGTGGCACAGAATTTCTTTACGCGCACCGAGGATATGGTGAGCTTTTTACCGGTCAGTTTTGCAATCAGATCGAAACCGTAGCCCCCAAGCATTCCAAGCCAATAAGGGAAGTGGGTTGCGGGGATATGCTTGTTGAGCACTTTGCTCACGTGGCCCACAAGCTGGTTCATGTTGTTGTCGGGCTTGTCAACGTAGTTATATACGTTGTATCCGCTCGTGCCATTGTCAATCAGATATTTCACGAATGCAACGATATTGCCGATATAGGCCATGGATTTACGATTCTCACCTTTGCCTACCATCAGGAACTTGCCCGAGGATATCTGCTTCAACAGATTGTAGACATTACCGCGGTTACGTTCGCCGAAGATTACAGTCGGGCGGATGATGTCTATAGTCCAGTCGGGGTGCGACTCATACCACCGCTGCAATACTTCCTCTGCCTGCCATTTCGACTTGCCATA
>VSPV01000034.1 GCA_009775605.1 Paramuribaculum sp. | reverse complement strand
GGACTATGTGGGCATCAAGGCCTCGCAGTTCAGCTTCTCGCGCCTGCAGGGTGCCGACCCGGTTCTGGGCGTAGACATGTCATCGACCGGCGAGGTAGGCTGTCTGGGCGTTGACACGTCCGAGGCTCTGCTCAAATCCATGCTTTCCGTCGGGCAGCGCATTCCTTCAAAAGGCGTGCTTCTCTCCACCGGCACCCCCAAGCAGAAAGCCGCCATGCTCGAATCGGCCCACCGTCTCAACGACAAGGGCTACCGCATCTACGCCACCGGCGGAACTCACCGTTTCCTCAACGACAACGGCATTCCCGCAGTGCGCGTCTACTGGCCCAGCGAGAGCGACATGGAACCCCAGGCCCTCCAGCTCCTCCACAACAAGGAGATAGACCTTGTGGTCAACATACCCAAGAACCTCACCCCCGCGGAGCTCACCAACGGCCACAAGATACGCCGCGCAGCCACCGACCTCAATATTCCCCTGCTTACCAACGCACGTCTGGCTGCCGCTTTCATCGAAGCGTTCACCACAATGAAGCCCGACGACATTGAAATCAAAGCCTGGGACGAATACTGATGGAGAGCCTGACGCTTGAGCAGCTGTGTCGCGACGCGGCATCCCGTCTTCAGCCGCGCTACGGCCAGGGTGAAGCGCATTGGATGGTGCGCATAATGATGCGCGAGCTCAAAGGCTATTCGCAGGTCGACCTTGCCGTAAAGGCCCGCAATCCCGTCTCGGATTTCCTGCGCGGCAAAACGGACGATACGGTCAGGCGTCTGCTTCAGGGCGAACCCATACAGTATATTTTCGGCATTACGGATTTCTACGGGCTGCGCCTGCACGTGAGCCCCGACGTGCTCATTCCCCGGCCGGAGACCGCCGAGCTGGTGGACATCATAGTCAAAGAAAACTCCTCGCGCAGCGACCTCTCCGTGCTCGACGTCTGCACCGGCTCCGGCTGCATAGCAGTGGCGCTCGCACGCAACCTCCCGTTTTCGAAAGTCGAGGCTATCGACATCAGCGCTCCTGCACTCGAAATCGCGCGTCGCAACGCTGCGGAGCTTAAAGTCAGAATTGACTTCCTGCAGGCCGATGCACTGAAACTCGCCCCCGAGACATCTCCGCAGTTCGACGTCATAGTGAGTAATCCTCCTTACGTGCTCGATTCCGAGCGCCGTGATATGGAAGCAAACGTCCTTGCACACGAACCGGCGCTGGCTCTGTTTGTTCCCGACAATGACCCTCTGCGCTTCTATACCTCCATAGCCCGCTATGCGCTCACGGCGCTGAAACCGGAGGGACGGCTGTATTTTGAAGTGAATCCTCTCACGGTAGAACAGCTCGCAAAGGAAATGCGTGCCGACGGATGGAGTGATGTGACCGTGCTCCCCGATTCCTCGCGCCGCCGGCGCTTTCTCTCCGCCATCCGCCCGTAACGCCTCATGCAAAAAAAGCCCCTCAACCCCAAAGCCGAGTTGCTCCGACTCGAAGCTCTGTGCAACCGCGCGGAACACTGTTCCTTCGAGATTGCCGAAAAACTACGGCGCAAAGGATTTCCTCAGTCGCAGATCGACGGGATGCTTGAGCGGCTCATCGCCACCCGGCTGATTGACGACCGGCGGTTTGCGGCAGCTTACGTACACTCTAAATTCACTTATTCATCCTGGGGACGCATCAAGATACGCAACGGCCTTTACGCAAAGCGCATTCCCTCCGAAATCATTGACGAAGTGATGGAGCAGGAAATCGACGGGCGCCAATACACCCTTACCGCCTTCAAGGCCATCCGGGCGAAACTCCGCTCTCTCCCCGCCGACACCGACCGCCTCCAGGCGCGCCAGAAACTGATGCGTTTCGCCGCATCGCGGGGCTACGAGACATCCCTTATATTCCGCATTCTCTCCTCATCCGCATTATGGAAATCCGCTCAGTGATATCCGGTGCTGTCGCAGCGTTGCGTTCCGGCGCAGAAAGCCTCCTGGCGCTCGTCTATCCGAGGCTGTGCGAGGTGTGCGGCGACGCACTGGTTGACGGTGAGGATACCCTTTGCCTTAAATGTCTCTGCGAAATGCCGCTGTGCCGCATCACCGATTTCCGTTACAACTTCATTCATGACCGCCTCGCAGGCCACGCACCGATAGAGAAAGCCATATCGCTCTTCTATTATATGCGGTCAAACCGCTTCACCCTTCTGATACAGGATGCGAAGTACAACGGACGCCCGCGCATAGCCTCATGGCTTGCCCGGAAACTTACCGACAGCATTCAGGCCTCCGGCTTCTTTGCGAATATAGACATGATTGTGCCCGTGCCGCTTCATCTTTTCAAAAAACTCAGGAGAGGATACAATCAGACCGACTACATAGCCGGGGCCATATCCGGCCGCACCGGAATCCCTGTGGAGCACGCGCTCATATGCCGCCGGCGCCATTCATCACAGACTCGCCGCACTCCGTTTGAGCGCTGGCTGAATGCCCGCGACACCTACACCGTTTCACCCGATGCGGAACTCACCGGAAAGCATATCCTCATAGTCGACGACGTGATCACCACCGGAGCCACACTGCTCTCCTGCGCCGAAGCCATTCACGCCGCATTCCCGTCGGCACGCATTTCGGTGCTCTCCCTCGCCGTCACCGAGCTTTCATGAAGCTGCTACTACGCCCTGTCTATAATTGCGAATAAGGCACCGCAAAAGTGTTACCCTGGCTGAGGTCGCCTGTGCGAATACCCTTGTTGAGCCACCGCTCGCGTTGCTCCGATGTGCCGTGGTTGAACGACTCGGGCACAGCATACCCCTGAGCTTTCTTCTGCAGATAATCGTCGCCGATTTTCAGGGCGGCATCAAGCGCCTCCTCGACATCGCCGGGTTCAAGCGACCCGAAACGCGCGTTGTCGTGGTGGGCCCACACTCCGGCAAGGTAATCGGCCTGGAGTTCGAGGGCCACACTTATCTTGTTGGCCTCGGTCTGGCTCAGACGCGACATTTTTTCATGGGCGTCCTCGAGAATCCCCAGCTGATTCTGCACATGATGTCCCACCTCGTGGGCCACCACGTAGGCATAGGCGAAATCACCTCCCGCACCAAGGGTGCTCCTCATGTCGCGCAGAAAAGAGAGGTCGAGATACACGGCGTTGTCGGCCGAGCAATAGAACGGCCCCACAGCGCTTGTGGCGCCTCCGCATCCGCTCTGCACCGACCCGTTGAAAAGCACAAGTTTCGGCGGCTCGTAAGTGAGGCCCTGCTGCCGGAACACCTCTGTCCACACATCCTCGGTTCCGGCCAGAATCTGGCTCACGAAAGCCTCCAGTTCCTGGTCTTCGGCCGTAGGCGTATACTGCTGGGTGGTCTGCTCGCCGCCTCCCATCAATGCTCCCGCGTTCTGTGTGAGCACGCTCATCGGGTCACCGCCCGAAATCCAGGCTATGAGTGCTGCTATTATCACCGCACCTATGCCTCCGCCTATTTTTAGTCCGGATGACATTCCGCGGCGGTCTTCGATATTGTTGCTTCTGCGCCGGCCGTTGAGATTCATTCTGATTGATATTTTGGTTATGCTTTCCCGGAGTTTCCGGAATAAAACTGCTTGAATTTATAACGTACGGGAGCCCCATATTAGTTCAGCTCCACATGCTTTGCCTCTATATCCTCGTCGAGAAACACGCGCGCAAGGTCGGCGAACGCCTCCGGATTCTCCGTGGTAAGATATGTGCATTTGCCGCCGGTGGTACACCTGTCGGCAATCTCGGGATGCCGTTCCATATAGTCGGCGAGACTGTCGGCCACTATGCCTCCCTGACACACCACGTTGATTTCCGGCGGAGTGTTGCGCCTGATCACGTCGTAGAGCAACGGATAGTGGGTGCATGCCAGTATGATGGTATCTATCCGGCGGTCTTTTTCCAATAGACTGCTGATGTATTTGGCGGCGAAATAGTCGGCTGCGGGGCTTTCTATCTCGCGGTTCTCAACCAAGGGCACGAACATGGGGCATGCCTGTGTGGCCACGCTGAACCCGGGATGCAGCTTCTCTATCTCCAGGTTATAGCTGCGGCTTGCAACCGTACCCCCGGTGGCAAGCACCCCGATGTGGCCGGTGCGCGAGAGCTGTCCGATGATTTCCGCCGTTGGCCTTATCACGCCGAGCACGCGCCGCGAGGGGTCGATTCCCGGCAGGTCGTTCTGCTGGATTGACCGCAGGGCTTTTGCCGAGGCGGTGTTGCATGCAAGTATCACCAGCCGACAGCCGCGGCTGAAAAGGTATTTCACGGCATCGAGCGTGAACCGATAGACGATGTCGAACGACCGCGGGCCGTAAGGTGCGCGCGCATTGTCGCCCAGATACAGATAGTCGTACTGCGGCAGCCTTTCGCGGATGTCGCGCAATATGGTAAGGCCTCCGAATCCGGAATCGAACACCCCTATCGGACCGGCCTGCTCATTTTTCCCGTTATCCATTTTACAGTATCGTGTTAAAAAAATAACCGCGCTCCGGCCGGAATTCCGACAACGAGCGCGGTCTGTCTCTTTTTTACTCGGAAATGAGCTTATTATTTGATTCCGAGTTTAGCTTTAACCAGAGGAGTTACGTCAGTAACGTCGGTACCTACATAAACGGGCACCACGTTCTCGAAGATGAAGGTGAAATTGCCTTCCTGGCCCACAGTCTGGATGGCTGTCATCACTTTCTGCTGGATGGGAGCCATGAGCTGCTGCTGCTGACGCTGGAGGTCTTCGCTGGCGGTCTGACGGAACTGCTGGATTTTCTGGTCGAGTTCCTGCATTTCCTGAAGGCGACGGTCCTTGATAGTGGAAGGAGTGGTCTCTTCGAGCGACTGGAATTCGGTGTATTTCTTCTGCATCTCGTCCTGGAGATTCTTGAACTCATCTTCATACTTCTTCGAGGATGCCTCGAGGGTTGTCTTCACCTCGTTCATCTCGGGAAGCGACTGGATGAGCTGGTCGGTGGTGATTACGCCGAATTTCTGGGCGAAAGCCATAGTGGGGAACGCTATTACAAGCGCAAGCAAAATTTTCTTGATCATTTTATCTATTGGTGATATGTTAATTTACACTGTTAAATTTATAAACGCAAAGATAGGCGTTTTTAGTATATTATCCTAATAAAACAGGACGTTTTGAGTCTGCTTGACGTGGGTGTCAGCGGGCTATGCCCATTTTTGCAAGCACTTCGTTGCTCACGTCGATTTTGGGCGAGGCGAAGATTATGCTGCTGGCCGACGCACGGTCGAATATACACATATAGCCGCGCTCTTCGCTCACCTGCTTCACGGCATTGTAAACCTCTTCCTGAATGGGGCGCATCAGAGCCTGCCGACGCTGGAAAAGTTCTCCGTCGGGACCGAAATATTTGTTGCGGAGCTGGGCTGCTTCTTTTTCTTTGGCCACTATCTCGGCCTCGCCGGCCTTCTTCTGGGCCTCGGAAAGCATGGGGAGCTGCGACTGATAGTTTTTGTAAAGAGTCTCGGCCTGTGTGCTGAGAGCTTCAACCTCTTTCTGCCAGCGCTGCGAGAGCTGCTCCAGATTATTGTTTGCCACCTCGTAGGCGGGTATGTTTGAAAGCACGTATTCCATATCCACAAGAGCGAACTTCTGGGCCATCGAGGTCAGAGCGCATCCTGCCACGGCCAGCATCACTATTATAAGTTTCTTAATATTCATGTCTGAAAGATTTAATGATTGTAACATATAGGCTTACTTATCACAGCCTGTAAGGTTATGACACATAGCGCCTGAAAAGGTTTATTGTATGCGTATTAAATAATGTTAGAATTCCTGACCGAGGATGAAGTGGAAGTGCGAGCCTCCGCGCTGGCCGAACACGGTGTCGAAACCGTAGGCCCAGTCGATACCCATCATGCCCACCATAGGCAGGAAGATGCGCACACCGGCTCCGGCGCTTCGCTTGAGGCTGAAGGGATTCACGTCCTTGACTGCCGTCCATGCATTACCGCCCTCCAGGAAGGCAAGACCGTAGATGGTGGTCTGTGTCTGGAGCAGGAAGGGGAAGTGAAGCTCGACGCCCATGCGGGTATAGGCGTAGCCCTCGCGGCCCCATGGAGTGAGGGCGCCGTTGTCGTAACCGCGCAGGCCGATTGTCTCAGTGGCGTAGGTGTACGATCCCGACATGCCGTCGCCGCCCATATAGAAGGTCTCGAAAGGCGACTTAAGCCACTTGTTGTAACTGCCGAGCAGACCGATATCGGCGCGGGTCATGAGTACGAGAGTGTGCTTGCCATCCGGATTGGTGAGCGGGGTGTAGGTGCGCGATTTGAATTTGAGCTTCCAGTATTCTATCCAGCGATACATCTCCTTCTTGCTCTCGGTGGTGTTCTCGTGGTAGAGCTTCTCCCAGTTTTTCTTTCCGAAGAGCGATGCGGGAGGAGTCATCTGGAGGCTCAGGCTGAACATGGAGCCGCGGCGTGTATAGTAGGGGTTGTCGAGACTGTTGCGCTCCAGGGTAAGACCGAGCACGATGGAGTTCGACGTACCGTTGTTCATATAGTAGAGATACTCCCAGTTCTTGAGGTAATACCAGTTGTAGGTGAGCGAGGTCTGGAAGGTGAAGTAGTCGTCAGGCCATCTCAGACGCTTGCCGAGACCCACGGTGATGCCTACCATCTGGAGCACCTTGTTGGGGTCGTAGGCGTTGTTGATGGAGTTCTGGTAGTAATCGCTTCCGTAGCCGTAACCATATCCGTAACCGTAGTTGTTGTAGAGCCAGGGGTTACTCCACTGGCTGTTGTAGTAGGATGAGTTCACTCCGGTCTGACGGCTGTAATAGGCCGAAACCGAAAGGGCATTGGGTCGTTTTCCGCCGAACCACGGGTCGAGGAACGACACGCTGTATGACTGATAGTAGCGCGCGTTGGTCTGGGCTGCTATAGTGAAGCTCTGGCCTTCGCCCTGCGGTATGAGTCCGCGGTATGTTCCGGGACGGAACAGGTTCTTGATGGAGAAGTTGGTGAACTTCAGGGCGAGCTTGCCGATGATACCGGTCTGGCCCCAGCCCATGGAGAATTCAATCTGGTCGTTGTTTTTCTGCTCGAGATTGAGAGCCACGTCCACGGTTCCGTTCTCCTCGTTGGGCTGGATGTCGGGCACCATGTTCTCGGGGTTGAAGTGGCCGGTCTGTGCGATTTCACGGAGCGAACGCATGAGGTCATCACGAGAGAACAGTTCACCGGGCTTCACGCGCAGCTCACGGCGTATCACCTTCTCATACAGACGGTCGTTGCCGTTTATGGTCACCTTGTTGATGCGTGCCTGCGGACCTTCTATCATTCGCATCTCGAGTTCTATCGAGTCGCCCTTCACCTGCTTTTCTATAGGCACGAGATTGTAGAATAGGTAGCCGCGGTTAAGGTAGAGGTTGCTCACGGCGTCCTCGTCCTCGGTGGTGCGCTGCGCAAGGAGTTTCTGATTGTAGACATCGCCGGGCTTGATGCCGAGCACTTCGTCGAGCACCTCGGTGGGATAAAGCGAGTTGCCTACCCAAGTAACATCGCTGATGTAATATTTCTTTCCTTCCTCAAGGTCTATATAGACGTCTACGGTCTTGTCGTCGTAGGCCACCACGCTGTCCTTTAGAATCTTGGCGTCGCGATAGCCTTTTTCGTTATACTTGTCGATTATGCGCTGGAGGTCATCCTCGTAATCGTTTTTCACGAACTTTTTCTGACGGAAGAGGTTGCGGAGCTTTCCTTTCTCATTTGTCTTCTTCATCACGCGCTGAATGGCGTTGTCGCTCAGCACCTCGTTGCCGTCGATGTAGATTTTGTGCACCTTCACCTTCTCGTTCTTGTCCACGTTCACATCCACAATCATCTCGTTCTTGTTGGAGAGGTCCTCGCGGAGCATCACGTTCACATCGGCATTGCCGAAGCCTTTCTTGGCATAGTATTTCTTCACGAGATCCTTGGCGCGGTTCACGATGTTCTGGGTTATCTGGTTGCCCTTATGGAGCTGGAGCATCTCCTCGATATCCTTGCGCTCACCTTTCTTCATGCCGTTGTAATGCACATCGGAAATGCGGGGCTGCTCGCGGAGGTTGATCACCAGCCACGCCTTGTCGCCGGCAATCTTGTCGATGGCTATCTCCACGTTGCCGAAAAGGCCCTGGCGCCACAGACGCTTGGCTGCGTCGCTGATATCGTCGCCGGGCACCTGGACTATATCGCCTACCTTGAGGCCGGAGTAGCCTATCACTATATAGTCCTCGTAGTTGTCGGCGCCTTTCACCTGTATGTCGGCAATTTCGTATGTGCGCGGAATTCCCGTATAGGCTATCTGGGGATTGAACACAGTGTCTACGGGAGCCTGCACCTGCGCCGCAGCGCCGAGAGCGGGAAGAATCAGTGAGAGTATGATGAGAAGCCTTGTTCGCATAATAGTGGAATCGAAGGGATAATGGGTTATATTGGTTTACTGTTGTTATTTATTATTGCTGTCCGTGTTCGGAAACCTGTTCGGATGTGAGTCCGAACCTGCGCTCGCGCCCCTGATAGTCTATTATGGCGCGAAGCATCTGGTCGGCTCCGAAACCGGGCCAGTATATGTCGGTGAAATAAAGTTCTGAATATGCTATCTGCCACAGCAGGAAGTTGCTCACGCGTTCGTCGCCACCGGTGCGTATGAGCAGGTCCGGGTCCGGGATTCCTGCTGTGGAAAGGTGCGATGCCACAGCCTCGTCATCGATCGAAGCCCAGTCGATGCGCCCTTCGGCGGCCTCGCGGGCCAGGCGGCGACAGGCATCGGTGATTTCCCAGCGCGACGAATAGCTGAGAGCGAGGTTGAGCACGGTGCCGTCGCACACCGATGTTTCCTCGATGCTCTTTTCAAGACACTCGCGCGTGTGCGCGGGCATACGGTCAATGTCGCCTATCACACGCAAGCTCACATTGTTTTCCTTCAGATGCGGCACTTCCTTGCGCAGCGACATCACTATCAGATGCAGCAGGGCGTCCACCTCCTCGCGGGGCCTGTTCCAGTTCTCGGTGGAGAAGGCGTAGAGCGTGAGATATTTCACTCCGAGCCGGGCGGCGCATTCCGTGACTTTGCGCACAGACTCCACCCCGGCCACATGGCCTTCGGTCCGTTCAAGACCGCGAAGCTTCGCCCAACGGCCGTTGCCGTCCATTATTATGGCTATATGGACGGGCAGGTGCGTGGCATCTATCTGCTTTACGAGTTCTGGATTCATTGTCTTGTCTGTTTATAGTGGACGTTGTGCCGGATTTCAGTCTATCCGCTGGCAGCCGGAGCATCGCGGGCCTATCTCGTAGCTGATGCCCACGGTGAGCGCCGAATACCAGTCGGTGTTTTTTATAAATGCACTTTTTATCTGCTGGAGGTCGGAGAGGCGGTCGGAGTCCATATGGTCGCCGAACGCCTTGGTCATGGAGAACTCCACTGCCGCATTCAGCCGCGGAGCCACCTTGTAGCGCACGCCTGCCCCGAGCGGGACGCAGAAGGCAGCGCTGCTTTTGCCGCCGCTGCGCGAGAGGGCCACGCCCGCACCCGCAGTGACGTAGGGCGTCCATCGGCTCAGATGCTGATAGGGACGGCCTATGCCGTAAGGCAGGAAGTTGAATTCCGCACCCGCGGTAAGATCGTAGACCGTTGAGTGGAAAGCGAACTGCTCTCCGCCGGGCAACGCGTCGGTCATATCGGCGGTATTGCCGCTGAGTGTGCGAAGTCCGGCCGAAACTCTGGCTGCCCAGCGTTCGTCGGCGAGATAGCGCCCGGTCAGCGCCGCGGCCACCCCCGGATGCCTGAACATATTGCTCTGGTTGGCATCGCCGAGATAGCCGCTCATTCCGGCCGAAGCGCCGATATCGAACTTGTAGCTCTCCACATCCTGAGCCTGCAGCGGCTGCCGCAGGGCTGCCGTCGCCATGAAAGCTGTCAGGAATATGGTGCGCATTATCGACACTTCTTTTCGGGGATTTGTATTTTATCGGTTACTGTACCGGACGGAACAGGAGGCGGTTGATTACAGCGCGCCACACCTCGTCATTGAACTTACCGTCGGCGCGATGACCGCCGAAGAGATATACAAACGGACATTCCCACTCCTTTATCGGAGTCACGGCACGCGAGCCGTCCAGTGTATATACGGGATAGTACCAGCGGGGATATACGGTGGTGTATTCTTTCCAGGCGCCTGCTGCGCGGGAGTTGTCCACATACATGGTGTTGTCTCTCACAAGGCCGTCAAGGTCATACAGTCCGGGAAGATAGTCGGGCTTGGCCATGAGGCCCTCCGAAGTTGTCCAGTGAACGCCGCGGTCAGGCGAAATATAGAATTTGGTGGGAATTGTTCCGTCGGCTTTGCGTCCGCCTATGGCAAACAGCATGTCGTATTTCGTGGGTTGCCAGGTAAGATAATCGGTAGTGTAGGAGAAATAGGGAATAAGTGTGGCCCCGGTCACCTCGGCCATCTCGTAGGTCTCCTGGGTTATGCATGCCCATTTGCCGCCGTCGAACGCCCAGGTGGTGCCGACGTTCTTGCCGGATGCCGTGCGGCCGCCCGTAACCATCATCATAGGCTCCTCGGCCCATTTGGTTGTATAGGTGACGGGGTTGGAAGTTCCCTCAACGGGCATTGAGGCATCAACCGCGCCAGCCGACAGTCCTGCCGGATATGACACATGGCGCAGAGTGCCGTCGGATGCCTTCTCAAGGCCTATGAGTGTCTGGAGATAGCCGCCGTAGATATAGTGCATCTGGGCGCCCGTGGCGGTCCAGGTGGTGCCGTCGGTGCTCTTGTAAAGATTGTCGTCAGAATCTATCAGATAGAGTGCATCCGACGTGGGTGTGATGCTTCTGAGCCTGGCGCCTGAAGGAAGAGTGACGGCAGCCGACTGCCATACGCCTGCAAAGGGATTCTCGCAGCGCGAGAGCTCCGTGGCGGCGCCGTTGGTGGTATAGCAGAGGACTTCATCGCCGAAAGCCACGGTGCGCGAGCCGGTAGGATTGCTCAGAGTGCCGGGCATTGAACGCACGGCCATTTTGTCCCATGCGAGCGAATCAGGTTCCAGCTGGTGGATATTTAATTTTATAGTGTAGTCGCGCGAAACCTTTCCGTTGTAGGATTTCAGGTGAAGTTTCACCTCGCCCTTGGAGAAGTTGATGGAATCGTTCTTGTTCTCGAGATAGTTCACCGTGGTGGTTTCGTCGCCTTTGCCGGAGGGCATGGTGATGGTGGCTTCGGAAACGCCCGGAAGGTCAATCGTCACCGGAAGTTTGCCTATCACGGTTCCTTTGGGAAGAGAGTCGGGATTGAAAATCACGGCCCGGTTAAGGTCTATTGCAAAAAACACGGAGTCGAGATTGGCAAGAATGGTGTCGTTGGCGGTAAGACGGAACGAGTTGACCATCACGGAGTATTCGAGTGCTTCCTGGTCATTCTCAATCAGACCGTCCAACTCATCTGTGGCACAAGAGCTTGCCATGGCGCCCAGCAACAGGCCAAGAACGGGATATATCGTGAATCTTCTTTTCATAAAGCGTTATTTTTCAACTTGCAAAGTTAACAACAATTTCATTAACCGTTGTGGCTTTATAGTTAAAATTAGTAATTATGTAGGAATCGGAAGGGCGCAATTGCTTCGACAAATCCGATGGAGAGTTAACGGGAGTGAAAACCGCCGCGTCATATTTCTGTGGCTATATTCCTGACAATCAGTATAAGATTACCGTCCATCCGCTCTGCCGTGACGTCGCCCGAAGGGATATCGGCATGTGCCCTTCCCTCGGAACTCAGCCGCATGGGATTAATCTCCACACGGGCCTCGTCCCACAGCCCTGAGTCTACGAATCCGGCGAGCACCGACGCTCCGCCCTCCACCATCAGCGATGTGATTCCGCGCCGGTAGAGCTCCCTGAGCATTTCGCCGGTGGTGAGGCACCCCGCAATCCGTTCCACCCCCTCAGGCAACCCTTGTCGGGGCTTTTCGCAGAAATATATCGTGCCGGGGCCGAATGCCGCAGCGTCCTCGCGTGCTATGCCGCGACGGTCCAAAATCACGCGTCGGGGGGAGCGCCCGGCATATGAGCGCACCGTCAGGCGCGGATTGTCGGCATTGACCGTGCCGGCTCCCACCGCCACGGCGTCGAAAAGACCGCGCAGACGGTGAACCGCCGCCGAAGTCAGCGCCGTGGAGAATTTCTGGGCGCGTTCGGTCGCGTCGCGCTTCCGGTCAAGATATCCGTCGGAGCTCATGGCCCATTTCAGCATTACGTAAGGGCGCCCCAGGGTGTGGGCCGTCATGAATATCCGGTTGAGTTCCCGGCACTCTTTCTCGAGCACACCGGTGGTCACCTCTATTCCGGCCTCGCGAAGCATGGCTATGCCACGACCGGCTACCTTGGCAAAGGGGTCGGTGCATCCTACCACTACCCTCTTCACCCCGCATCTCACGAGCAGGGCCGCGCAAGGGGGCGTCTTGCCGTAATGCGCGCAGGGCTCAAGAGTGACGTAGACCGTGCTCCGCGGAAGCAGAGCGCTGTCGGCAACCGAATCAATGGCATTGACCTCGGCATGGGCCTCCCCGTAGCGGCGGTGATACCCCTCGCCTATTATACGGCCGTCGCACACCACCACGGCTCCCACCATGGGGTTGGGCGAGACATATCCGGCACCGCGCCGCGCAAGCTGCAGGGCACGGCTCATATAAAGTTCGTCTACTTCCAATCTCCGTTGCGTTTTATCAGATCCACAAGATGCTCCACGGCCTCGGCCTCCGGAATGTTTTTCTCCACGCATTCCTTGCCTTTGTAAAGACTTACATGGCCCGCGCACGCGCCCACATAACCGTAGTCGGCGTCGGCCATCTCACCGGGGCCGTTGACTATGCAGCCCATCACACCAATTTTCAATCCTTTGAGCCGCGATGTGGCAGCCTTAACCGCCGCAAGCGTGGCCTGGAGGTCAAACATGGTGCGTCCGCAGCTGGGACATGAAATGTATTCCGTGTGGGTAAAGCGCAGGCGTGCCGACTGCAGGATGCCGAACGCCGTGCGGGCCGCATCGGCCGGCGACAGCGCGTCACCCCCAATCATTATGCCGTCGGAGTAACCGTCGATTATGAGCGAACCGAGATCCACGGCCGCACGCAGCCGGGCCTCGTCGGCGCTGATGCCGCTGTAGTCGCGCCGGAGTATCACGGGATTGTCGGCTCCCGAAGCATCGAGAGCGTCAAGGGCAGCCCGCATTTCGCCGCGTGCGTTGTCATGCGACGATGTCAGCACCACCACGCTTTCATTTCGCGGCAGTTTTCCCGCCAGTATTTCCGAGGCGTCCATCAGCTCGAAGTCCGTTTCCGCACTATCAAGAGCCACATCAGGCATGAAATCCGGCAGGTATTCACCGGCTGAAGTCTCAGCCACTACCACCGGCTGCCTTTCGCCTCCAATGCCCGCAACCACGCGGCTCCGCCGCCGCTCCGGCATCACACCGCGGTCGGCCGCGGCGCCAGCAGGCTCGGGAATCGGCTCCGCATCGGCGGCAAGAGATATATAATCTGTCAGCGCACGGGCCACAGGAAGCTCTGCCTCGGGGTCCTCGCTGAGCGACACCCTGATGGTATCGCCTATGCCCTCGGCAAGAAGGGTGCCTATGCCTACGGCCGATTTCACTCGGCCGTCCTCGCCGTCGCCCGCCTCCGTCACGCCAAGATGAAGGGGATAATGCATATCCTCCGCATCCATGGCCCTGACAAGACGGCGCACCGTCTCTATCATCACCCTCACGTTTGAGGCCTTGACAGAAATCACCACATCATTGAAATCGTGGGCGCGGCAAATCCTGAGGAATTCCATGGCGCTGTGAACCATTCCCTCGGGAGTGTCGCCGTAACGGCTCATTATGCGGTCGCTGAGCGAACCGTGGTTCACGCCTATGCGTATGGCCGTGCCATGGCTGCGGCACAGCTCGAGAAACGGCACAAGCTTTTCCTCGATTTTCTTAAGGCCGATGGCAAACGCCTCATCGCTGTCGTCGAGTTTGCGGAAAGTGCGGGCCGGATCCACGAAGTTGCCCGGATTTATCCTCACTTTCTCCACATGGCGTGCGGCCTCGAAAGCGGCGCGGGGATTGAAATGGATATCGGCCACAAGAGGCACATCAATGCCGTCCCGGCGCAAAGCCGCCTTTATCTCGGCAAGATTCCTCGCCTCACGCTCGCCCTGCGCCGTGAATCTTACGTATTCGGCGCCTGCTGCCACCATTCTGGCTGTCTGGGCAACGCTCCCCGCCGTATCCATAGTCGAGGTGTTGGCCATGCTCTGTATCCTTACCGGATTGGAGCCGCCCAGAGGCGTCCCTCCCACTTTTACCTCCGTGGTCGGGCGCCGCTTATAATCATAGCGTCCCATCAGTTGGTCTTATAATCAAACTTCACTTCGCGAAGCTCCTCGTTTATCTTCACAATTTTCTGTGATAGGCCCGCACGGTACTCGGCATAGCGTGCGGCCACGCCATCATCGGTGAGCGCTATTATCTGCGTGGCGAGCACACCGGCGTTCATGCCGGCGTCTATTCCCACGGTGGCCACGGCAATACCCGGAGGCATCTGCACTATCGACAGAAGGGCATCGCGTCCTTCGAGAGTGGATTTGATGGGCACACCGATCACAGGCAGTGGGGTAAGGGCGGCAATCACGCCCGGAAGAGCGGCAGCCATTCCGGCTCCGGCTATTATCACCTTTATGCCGCGTCCCTGAGCCGCACGCGCAAAGCTCTCCACTTCGGCGGGAGTGCGGTGGGCCGAAAGGGCGTTCATCTCGAAGGGTATCTGCATCGAATCGAGGAAAGCGGCCGCTTTCTTCATTACGGGCAGGTCGGAAATGCTGCCCATGATTATGCTTACTTTTGCTTCCATATTTATGAGAATAGAGTGGATTATAACCCGGAACGCACCAAAGCGCCCCGGATTAGGCAAAAGTAATAATATTTTCTCAATTTAGTCTACTTTCTCCCTTACACTCCGATGCCTGAGAGAAGATAGGTCCAGATAAAGCCGTTGGCTGTGCCGGCGAGAACCTGCATGAGCGTATGGCGGCGCAGCCCCACCCGGGCTGTACCTACCAGCCCGGCGCATAACACCGCTATCACTATGGGCCACAGCATGTCCACCACCGCCAGACCGCTCACAAGCATTCTGAAGGTCATGGCCAGCACTCCGCCCATGGCCGCCATGTGGGCGCTGATTTTCCACCACCGGTTCACAAATATGGAAACAATCACCGCAACCGAGCCGCCGATCATGAAACCCGTGAGCCACGCCGGAGCATGCATGCGGTAAAACATATAGGCACAGCCCAGATAGCCCAGAAGCACAACGATGTAAGGCACCGTGCGCTCTGTGCGTTTGTTCAGACCGGGGTCGCTCAGGTAGCCTATTTTCCACATTATGAAAATAATAAGCATGGGGAAGAGGCATGTAAGCGCGAAGGTGTACACCAGAGTGCGCCAGAGTATCACGGATGGCAGCAGCGAGAGCATCGAGAGCCACAGCGCCATTGCCACACCGTAGGTCGGCACGATAAGGGGTGAGAACACAAAGGATATTATCTGAGCGATTTTTTTCATTTCTTTCTGATGCCGTGGCTTGAAATAGTTGATTTTGGCTGTTGCTTCTATATTACTGAGGCTTTATATATTATTATAAGGAGCGGCGGGTGATTTTGTTCGGTCGCCGTCTGTCACTCTCTCCGCCTCAGGCGCGCAACCGGAAGGGCAAGTCGCTCACGGTATTTGGCCACTGTCCGGCGCGCCACCTTGAATCCGCGCTTCTTCAGCTCGTCGGCGAGAGCATCGTCGCTCAGCGGAGCGGTCTTGTCCTCTTTCTCTATCATGGAGCGTATTATCTCCATCACATGATACGAAGAACTGTCCTCCCCGTCCTTGCGGTGCTCGTTGAAGAAATATTTGAGAGGATAAACGCCCTGCCGCGTGGCCACATATTTGCCGGATGTGGCGCGGCTTATCACCGAGAGGTCATCGCCGGTAACGGCCGACACATCTTTCAGCACCATCGGCTTGAGTTTCATCGGATCGTCGGTGAGAAAGAACTCGCGCTGTATACCGACGATAGCCGTCATCACTCTCCGGAGTGTCTCGCGGCGCATCCTGGCGGCGTTTATAAACAGATTGGCCTCGTCGCGTTTCTGCCTGACGAAGGCACGCGCGGCCTCTTCCATCCGGGTAAGGCGTCCGTTTTTTGCGGTGGGTTCCGGATCGACAGTGAAACTTTCCTCCACCCGCAGCATAGGCACGTTGCCCCCGAGCGAAAGCGTGATGTTGTCGTCGGCATCCACCTCCACATAGAAGTCGGGGGTTATATGGCGTGTGCGTGCATCCTCGCCCCCTCCCACCTGTGCTCCCGGTTTGGGATCGAGAGTGCGGATTATCTTCATGGCCTCGTCGAGCATATCGCGTGGTATCCACATTGACGAACGGAGACGGTTGAGATGCATTTTCGAGAGAAGATCGAAGTAATCCTTCACAATGGCTATGGCATAACGAAACGCTGCGCTGCCGTCGTTGCGACGCCGCAGCTGAATCAGCATGGTGTCACGCAGATCCACCGCCCCTATCCCCGGCGGGTCAAGAAGCTGCACCTTTTTCAGCACTTTGTTTACCTGACGCGTGGTCACATCGGCATTACAGGCTATGGATATATCGTTGGCCAGAGCCGCGGGTGATCTGGTGAGATAGCCGTTATCATCGATATTGCCTATGATGAAACCGGCTATGCGGCGTTCGTCGTCACTTATGCCGCGCATTTCGTTGAGCTGACGCTGGAGCGACTCCAGCAGCGACTCTCCTCCGCTCACAGCCACATGTTCGCGCATCTCGCCGTCGGCGCTCCAGTTGTGGGCCTCGAGAAGATACTGGGGCATTTCGTCAGGGTCGGAATAGTCGGCGCTCTGAAGTTCCTCGGCGCTCTCCCCGAAGCTTTCGGTTTCTGCCGGGGAGTCTTCATCCACGGCCTCGAGAGCGGGGTTGTCGTCGAGTTCGCGGCGCACTTCGTCGTCAAATTCAGGCGCCGTCATCTCCAGTGCCTTCACATACTGGAGCTGGAGTGGCGCAAGGGTCTGTTGCTGGCGCTGCGAAAGCGAAAGGTTCTGCGAATTTTCCATCTGATTAAGAATGGGGTCTGGTTATTATATTTCTATCAGCTCGTCGGGGTCGAAATCGCGTATTGCCGCCGAGCCGCACACCGAGTCCCACATCATGGGCGAGATGCCCGTGCCGGGACGCTTGGTGGTGATATTTTCAGGCGTAAGAATCTCGCCACGCCTTATTTTCCTGGCGGCGACTATGCTTTTGCGGGCCACGGCCATATTCGGGCGCTCACTCTCGGTCACATGCTTCGTACCGTCGCCAAGGGCCTGTTCAACGGTTCTGATCGCATCCGTCATCCCGCGAAGTTCGGCTGGGTCGAGCGACGCGCGGTGATCCGGGCCCTCCATGCCCTTGTCGAGGGTGAAGTGCTTTTCAATCACCCTTGCGCCGAGAGCCACGGCGGCAGTCGGAACGGCTATGCCGCAGGTGTGGTCGCTGTAGCCTACCGCACCGGGATTGAGCGTCTCCAGCGCGTTCATCGCCCGGAGATTCACATCACATGGCGGAGTGGGATACTGGGTGTTGCAATGAAGCAGTATTATGTCGCGGCGCGGGGTTCCCGCCTCCTCTATTACCTTCATGGCGGCTTCAATCTCTGAAAGTTCCGACATCCCGGTGGAGAGTATCACCTTTCCCTTTCTGGCGCCTATGCTTCGCAGAAAAGGCAGATTGGTTATCTCGCCCGAGGGTATTTTCCAGTAGTCCATACCCAGACCGGCCAGGAAATCTATGCTCTCGAGGTCGAAGGGCGACGAAAGGAACCCTATTCCGCAGCGGGCGCATTCTTCCGCCAGCCCGCGGAAATCTTCTTCCGTGAGCTGCAGACGCCGGAGCATCTCCAGCTGCGTGTCGCCGGTTTCCGGGCAGTTTTCTTTCTGATATTCGGCCTTGGGGGCGGATGCAGCCACGAGCTTCGCGGCATCGAATGTCTGGAATTTCACATAATCGGCTCCGGCCGCGGCTGCCTTCCTCACAAGCTCCCGCGCTATCTCCGGGTCGCCGTTATGATTCACCCCCGCTTCTGCTATTATGATGGTGTGCTGCTTCATGTCGTCATTCATTTTATTCTGGAGGCCGGGACACCGGCATAGGTTCCGGCCGAGGTTATGTCGCGCGTCACGACCGCTCCGGCGCCTATTACCGCTCCGTCGCAGATTCTCACACAGTTTATCACCGTGGCACCAGCTCCTATGAAACAGTCATTGCCCACGGTCACTCCTCCGCAGAGGGTGGCGTTCGGGCCGATAAACACGTTGTCTCCCAGACGGCAGGCATGCTCTACCACGGCGCCGGTGTTGACAATGCAGTCACGGCCAAGTGTGGCGCCGTTCACTATCGCTCCGAGCATCACCGCGCACCCCTCGCCTATGCAGCTTCCGGGAGCCACGGTAGCCGTTTCGGCTATAAGGGTGGCATGTTTGCGGTTGCCGTACTGCCTGATAATGTCGCGCCGCGTTTCCATGTTCCCGTTGCGCCCGGCAGCGAAGGCTATATGCACCGTAGTGTCGGTATCCGCGGCGAGAAACGCATCGTCGTCACCCAGCCATGTCAATGGGATTTCAGACGCCTCGGGAGCCACATAGCCACACAGCTTCTCAGCGCCGAATGCATTCACAAGCGACGCGGCATGCCCTCCGCCACCTATAAGCACCACCTTTTTACTGCTCATCGGTTATATATGTCGGTTTTATATTTTGCAAGATTTTCAGGCACAGTATACCAGTCGATGCACCGCTGTATGCCTTCTTCGAAGCTTACCTGCGGACGCCAGTCGGTCAGCGATTCTATCAGTGTGTTGTCGCCGCACAGACGCATCACCTCGCTCTTGGAAGGCCGGATGCGTGCGGGATCCACCACATATTTCACATCACTCTTCATCAGTCGGGCGATAGTGTCAAGGGTCTGCTGCATGCTCACCTCCGTGCCGGTGCATATATTTATGTCGCGGCCCTCGATTCCGGGAGTTGTGGCAAGAGTCAGGAAGCCGCGCGCCAGATCGGTCACAAAATTGAAGTCGCGCGTAGGTCTCAGATCGCCCACGGTTATCTCTTTCTTACCGGCCGCAATCTGGGTAATGATGGTGGGGATGATGGCGCGTGCGCTCTGCCGGGGGCCATAGGCATTGAAGGGCCTTGCTGTCACCACCGGAGTGTCGAAGGCGTTATAGAAACTCTGGGCTATCGCGTCCGCGCCGATTTTGGTGGCCGAATAAGGCGACTGGGGCTGACGGGGATGCTTCTCGTCGATAGGCACATACTGAGCCGTGCCATAAACTTCGCTTGTGGAAGTTACAACGATTCTTTCCACGCCGCAGTCGCGCGCAGCCTGCATCATGTTCAGAGTGCCGCGTATATTGGTATCTACGTAACTGTCGGGAGCCACATAGCTGTACGGAATGGCTATGAGAGCGGCCAGATGGAACACTATGCTGCATCCTTCGGTTATATGGCGGCAGAAGTTCGGATCACGCACATCACCGCACACCACCTCCAGGTCGGGATGCTTTATGCCTTCGAGCCAACCCCAGTCATTGAACGAATTATAATAGCTGAGTGCTCTGACGCTGTAACCCTCGGCAAGCAACAGCTCGGTGAGATGCGACCCTATGAAGCCGTCGGCACCCGTCACCAATACTTTCTTTTTGCTCATTTCACATTCGGTTATTGGATTCAAACCGCTAATTTACGAATTTTTTGATGAGCCGTCAACATCGTTCTTTCTCAGCCATTGATAATAATCCATGCCATGTAGCATCCATAGAGAATCAGCAGCAGTGCGCCCTCTCCACGCGTAACCGTACGTTTGCCCACAAGCCAGCCCATTATCCAGAAAATGATTGCCGAAAGAGTCATCACGCAATAGTCCACATACGAGATTCCACCCGAAGGAAGCGGACACACCACCGCCGTGGCGCCAAGCACAAACAGTATATTGAAGATATTCGATCCCACAATATTTCCTATCGCCATTCCGGTCGAGCCTTTGGCCGCTGCTACAACCGATGTGGCAAGCTCCGGAAGCGATGTTCCCACAGCCACTATGGTCAGACCGATAAGTGCCTCGCTCACACCCATTGCCTTGGCGATATCGGATGCCCCGTCCACAAACCATTGTCCGCCGAAACTCACTCCGGCCACTCC
>VSPV01000033.1 GCA_009775605.1 Paramuribaculum sp. | reverse complement strand
TATTTCACAAATGATTATACAAATATTAACTTTACCCCCCCCCTTAAGTTTCGTTAACTTTTTTCCTCTGTAATTTCACTTATTTGTTACCAACTGTTAACGCTGTGAGTTTACCTGTTTTTGGGGCCGTTTTCCCTTTGAAGCGGAAAACCGGAGGTTGCACAGCCTCATGGTTTTGCGTATCTTTGTATCCGTATCTTTACATCTGTAAACACCCGGAATGAGAAAGTCGAAGTTCCTGATAGCCGCCACATCATCGGGCTGCGGCAAGACCACCTTGTCGCTGGGACTGATGCGCGCTCTGACACGCCGACATATCCACGTGCAGCCATTCAAATGCGGCCCCGATTATATCGACACACAGTTCCATGCCATAGCAGCCGGCACTCCCTCCATAAATCTCGATCTGTTCATGGCCTCGGAAAGCCATGTGAGAAGTCTATTCAGCGATTATGACGCAGAGGTGAAGATTGTAGAAGGTGTGATGGGAATGTTTGACGGTTATTCGCGTATGAAAGGGAGCAGCGCCGACGTGGCGATGACACTCGACATTCCTGTGGTTCTGCTTGTCAACGCCGCATCCACGGCCTACAGCGTAGCTGCCACAGTTTTCGGATTCCGGAATTTCATGCCGGAGGTAAAGATAGCCGGAGTGATATTCAACCGCGTGGCATCGGAGTCGCATTTCGCGTTCCTGAAAGAAGCGTGCGCGGATGCAGGGGTGGAATGTCTCGGATATATCAAACGCAATGAAAGGCTTGCGATGCCTTCGCGCCACCTGGGGCTTTCTCTCGCAGCGCGCGAGGAAATGGAAAGATATATTTCCGAAGCGGCCGAGGCCGTGGAAGAAGGTGTGGACACAGACCGGCTTCTGGAACTCACTTCCTGCGCCAAGACACCAGAGAATATCCAGAAACCCGCAGCGTTTCCTACCGGCAGAGAGCCGCTGAAAATCGCCGTGGCTCGCGACGAGGCCTTCAACTTCATTTATTCCGCCAATATACGCAGCCTGAAAAACCATCCCCGGTATGCGGCTGAAATAGACTACTTCTCCCCTCTCCACGACACGTCAATTCGGGCAGACACAGACCTCGTATATCTCCCGGGAGGCTATCCCGAACTTTTCGCCGCGGAACTTGAAGCAAACGAAAGCATGCGCAACAGCATCCGGGAGTTTGCCGCGTGCGGAGGAAGAATCATAGGAGAGTGCGGAGGAATGATATACCTCGGCGAAGAAACAGACGGCAAAAAGATGTGCGGAGTACTTCCGATTAAATCTACAATGAAGGAAGCACGTCTGCGACTTGGCTACCGCAGTGTGGAAATCGACGGCATGAAGTTCCGCGGGCATGAGTTTCATTACTCCAGAACGGAGGATGACGCAAAAGCGACGAAAGCCGACGCCGTGCAGACCGATATAAGAGGGAAAGCAGTCTCCACACCGGTGTACCGCCAAGGAAACGTTGTGGCCGGATATACCCACCTCTACTGGGCCGAGGCCGACATACTCAAACTGTTCAATCTATGAAAAGAATATATACCCGCACCGGCGACAAAGGAACCACCACCATCTTCGGCCGGACTCCGGTGGCGAAGACCGACATACGTATCGAGGCCAACGGCACGCTCGACGAACTGAATGTGGAAATAGGCATGGCGAGAACGCTAATGCCGGATGAGCATCCATGGCAGCAGCCGCTTAAAGATATACAGCTCACGCTTATGACCGCCATGAGCCTCGTGGCCACCCCTTCCGCCAGAATCGCCGAGAACCCCAACACGTTTCCGGACGGCATAACGCAGAAAACGGAGGAACTGATCGACAGCATCACTGCCTCGCATGCCGTACCGGAACATTTCATTCTCCCCGGCGGCACTGCGGTGTCGGCCCAGCTTCACCGCTGCAGAGTGACCGCCCGCAGGGCAGAAAGACGGTTGTGGCAGCTCAACGACCTGGACGAGGTGAATCCGGAGATACTACGTTTCGTGAACCGTCTTTCCGACCTGTTCTTCGTCATGGCACGGTGCGAGATGCTTAATGCCGGACTTCCGGAGGAAAGATGGAAAGCATTCTCCTACAAACGCTCACCGAAAAAAGAATGAACCGGAAAAACATGAAACGCCTCTTACCTATAATGCTGGCCGGAACCGGCAGCGACGTGGGCAAAAGCCTTATCGCCACCGGGCTCTGCAGAATATTCCGTCAGGACGGTTACAGTCCGGCTCCGTTCAAGGCCCAGAACATGGCCCTGAATTCCTACGCCACTCCCGACGGGCTCGAGATAGGCCGCGCGCAGGCCGTGCAGGCGGAGGCTGCGGGAATACCGTGCCATACCGACATGAATCCCATACTCCTGAAACCATCAGGACATCTCAGCTCGCAGATTGTGATTCACGGGCGCCCGGCAGGCAACCGCGATGCCTACGACTATTTCCGCAAGGAGGGCCGCGAGGAACTGCGCACGATTGTAAACGAGGCTTTCGACCGACTGAACGCCCGCTATAACCCTGTGGTGATGGAAGGCGCCGGAAGCATCTCGGAGATAAACCTAAGGGACAGCGACCTGGTGAACATGCCTATGGCACGTCATGCGGGAGCGCAGGTGATTCTTGTGGCGGACATAGACCGCGGAGGAGTGTTTGCAAGCGTCTACGGCTCGATAATGCTCCAGAGCGAGGATGACCGCAAGCGCATCAAAGGCATCATCATCAATAAATTCAGAGGTGACCTGCGGCTATTTGAAGCCGGCAGGAAAATGATGGAGGATATTTGCGGCGTGCCCGTGCTGGGAGTGGTTCCGTTCGCGCCTGACATATATGTGGAGGAAGAGGACTCCGTGGCCCTATCCACGAAAAAACACGGCGCATGTGAAGGGAAAATCAATGTGGCGGTAGTGCTGCTGCGCCATATCTCCAACTTCACCGACTTCGACATGCTCGAGCGCCATCCCAATGTCAATCTTTTCTACACCGCCGACAAAAAGGATATTTCAGAAGCCGACATCATAATAATCCCCGGCACGAAGTCAACGATTGCCGATCTGCTGTATCTGCGCGGCAGCGGACTGGCGCAAGCCATTGTAAAAGCCTACAAGGACGGAAAGACAGTGATAGGCATCTGCGGAGGCTATCAGATAATGGGCGAAACCGTCGCTGACCCAGAGGGGGTGGAAGGTGAACCAGCCACTGTGCCGGGCCTGGAGATACTGCCCTGCTCTACCGTGATGACCCCTGAAAAGGTGACCCGGCAGGTATGCTTCCGTTTCAGAGAAGACCCGAGCGAGTGTCAGGGCTACGAGATACACATGGGACAAACCGTTCTCTCCCCCCAAGCATCACCGGTAAACCTGATTTCAGAGGAGCAGCCCGACGGCTGCATGGCCCCTGACGGCAAAAGCTTCGGAAGCTATATACACGGCATACTGGACAACAGCTGCGTGGTGGAAAGCATTCTCAGGCCGTTTGCGGGGCGCACTGAAGTGAAATTCGATTACCGCCGGTTCAAGGAAGAACAGTACGACAAACTGGCCGACCACCTCAGACGACACATTGACATCGGTGCAATCTACAAAATCCTTTCTGAAAAATGATCTACGGACACGGAGACGACCTGTGGCGCTACGCCGGAAAAGTGAAGCACAACTTCAGCACCAATATCCGTGCGTCGTTCGACCTTTCGCCACTGATGGAGATATTGTGCGCCGACCTTGCAACGCTTGCCAGCTATCCTGAACCGGAACCCGTTTCGGTTGAAAAGGCTATCGCGGATATAAACGGGATAAGCCCGGAAGAGGTGATGGTGACAAACGGAGCCACGGAATCGATCTATCTCATCGCGCGCACCGGTGCAAAATGCCATTCAGCTATTGCCATTCCTACCTTTCGTGAGTATCAGGACGCATGCCGCATGAACGGCCACCGGATAAGTTTCGTAAACACACTTGCCGAGATTCCGGCGGACTGCCAGATAGTATGGCTATGCAATCCCAACAATCCCACCGGAACCGTAACTGACCGGCAGCGGCTTCTTCGGGTGGCCGCTCAGAATCCGGATAAGATTTTCGTCATCGACCAGGCTTATTCCGACTACACACCGCTTCAGACACTCAGCGCCCGCGACGCTCTGAATGCAGGCAATATAATCCTGCTGGGATCGCTTACCAAGCGCTTCGCCGTGCCCGGGCTCCGTATAGGCTATTCGATAGCAAACGCCTCTCTTCTTTCACGGGTGAAGGCATGGCGAATGCCCTGGGCCGTAAACGCTCCCGCCATCAAATGCGCCAATTATCTGCTGGAGCATCGCGAATCATATAAGATTGACACTTTAGGGCTGCACACGGAGGCACTCCGTATAGCCCGCGAACTCACCGCGGCCGGAATCAAAGTGTGGCCAACCGACTGCAATTTCATCCTGTGTGAACTTCCTCATGGAAAAGCTTCGGAACTGAAGGAGTATCTGATGGAGACAGAAGGCATATTGATACGTGACGCGTCGAACTTCGAGGGTCTGGGTGAGGTGCATTTCCGCCTCGCCGCGCAGTCACCCGCCGAAAACGGCCTGATTATAAACAGGATTAAACAATGGATTACATCATAAGACTATTTCCCCTTATCGGAGGGTGGATTCTCGACCTCCTGCTGGGCGACCCTCGGAAACTCCCCCACCCTGTGGTGGGTTTCGGCAAAGTGATTTCGGAGTTCGAGCATAAGCTCAATCACGGGGCAAACCGAAAATTAAAGGGTGGACTGATGGCTGCGGGGTTGATTTTAGGCGTGTATTTTCTCACGTACTGGATACTCTATAAGCTTGTCCCGCTTACAACAGCACATATCGCGGTCGAGACCATCGGTGTTTTCTTCTGCCTCGCTGGAACCACTCTCATCCGGGAGGTAAGAATGGTTTTCAAGGCTGCCGACATCTCTCTTGAAGCAGGGCGCCGGCAGGTGTCAAGAATCGTGGGCCGCGACACGGCGTCGCTCTCTGACCGGGAGGTGCGCACAGCTGCCCTCGAAACCCTCGCGGAGAATCTGAGCGACGGAGTGATTGCGCCACTGTTCTGGTACGCCCTCCTGGGACTTCCGGGAATGATGGCCTACAAGATGGTGAACACGCTCGATTCCATGATAGGCTACCGAAGCGAACGCTACCGGGAGTTCGGCTGCGTGGCAGCCCGAATTGATGACGTGGCGAACTATATCCCCGCGCGCCTCTCGGCCTTTCTGATGACGGTGGCAAGCGGACGGCCGGGGGTGTGGAGTTTCGTGCTGCGTTACGGGAAATGCCATGCGAGCCCCAACAGCGGCTGGCCGGAGGCAGCTCTGGCCGGAGCGCTTGACTGCCGATTCGGAGGGCCGCACGATTATTTCGGGAAGACCGTCTATAAACCTTATATCGGTGACAACGACCGCGAACTGACCTATGCCGACATGGAGAAGGCCACAGGCATCAACCGACGCGCTGAATTCCTGGCCGTGGGCCTTGCAGCAATCGCGAGGATTCTACCTCTAATATAGCTCCGAAGGGGGGAACGTTACCGAACATCTCGCAATAAGGAATTCCGCGCGAACATGCTATGGCGTGGATGAGGATTCCGCCGTGAGTGAAAAGGACCACGGTTCGGTCGTAGCCATCGTCAATCGACTCGACAAAATCAATGAAACGGTCGCGCTGCATCGCGGAGGATTCGCCGCCCGTGGGGCATACATCGATATAATCTTCGTACCACTTCATGAGCGTAGGGTCGGTTATCTCGTCGAAACGCTTCATTTCCCATTCCCCGAAGTCCATTTCCCGAAGGCGCGAATCAATCACCGCTTCACCGTAGCCGCAATAATCGGCCAACGCCCGGCATCGCGACAGCGGACTGCAATAGGCCACACTGATGTCATAGTTTGAGAGCCTCTGCTTCACCTCACGCGCTTCGTCGGGGAACGAATCTGCAAGAGGCACATCGGTTCGTCCGTAACAGACACCTTTTTCCACAGCCACTGATGTATGGCGCACAAGAATCAGTTTCATATCAGTAAAGAAAATAGATTACCGAGGCGCCGACAAGGAACATCACCTCACAGATGAGATATGCCGCCCCGCAGCAGTCGCCGGTGTAGCCGCCGAGCTTCCTTCGCATCAGCTCCAGCAGGAATATGATAGAGAGAACAGGCAGTATGCACGCAAAAAGCAACCGATAGCCTATGAGATAAGACGACATGAGAAGAGGCACTATACCGAAGAGGGCACAAAGGATTCGCTGACCGGGACTCATTCCGGAATAGGTAATGCCATTCTTCGGGCCCTCGGGACGGGCGTAATGAAGGAAACCAATGGTCTGGGCCCCGCAGAAACGGGTAAACGAATCTGCTGCGAAAAACACACAGGCACCAACCCACGGCGTCATCTCAGCAAGCAGCGAGACGGTGAGAATGTAATAAAGAATAAGGCCGATGACACCGTAGGTTCCGATGTGGGAATCTTTCATTATCGCCAGCATGCGCTCGCGCGAACCGCCGCAACCGAAAGCGTCGCAGAAGTCGGCGAGGCCATCTTCGTGAAGCGAACCGGTTATCAACAGTCGGAATACCAAGCCTATGACAATGGCTGGCAGCCAAGGCATCACAGCCGACAGCCCGAGCATTATCAGCGCCGCGGCACCGCCGGTGAGCCATCCTACCAAGGGCCAGTAAACCACCACATTGGAATAGGCCTCTTTTGGCGGATTCACCACTCGCCATAGCGGCAGGCGCGTGAAAAATATGAACGCCGCCAATATACTGTTCATATCAGAAATATCTTGTTACGTTGGCATCGCCAAACTGATCCATACGCGTGATCATCCTGACAGCCGATTCAATAATGGGGTAGGCACAGACGGCTCCGCTGCCCTCGCCGAGACGAAGATTAAGCCTGAGCAAAGGCATGGCATGAAGGGCTTCGAGCATCCGACGATGGCCGTTCTCGTCGCCCTGATGGCCGAATATGGCATAATCGAGCACCTGGAGATACAGCCGGGAAGCAGCGAGGATGCAGGACGTCATAATGAAACCATCGACAATCACAAGCATTCCGAGTTCGGCAGCGCGAAGCATAGCGCCCACGGCCATTACCATCTCGTAGCCTCCGAACCAAGCCATCTTGCTGCGCACGTCGTCGCCACCGGTATAATTTGCCATGGCGGTACGGAGAACATCGCGCTTATGGCGTATGCCGGCATTGTTCAGGCCTGCCCCCGCGCCCACGCATTCATCTATGGGAATGTCGGCAAAGAGGCTCATCCACACGGCCGACGAAGAAGTGTTGCCGCTTCCCATCTCTCCGAAGCTGATTATGTTGCAGCGCGTATCGGCATGAATGCCGTCGACAACCGCAGCCCCGCTTTCAAGGCACCGCTCAAATTCTTCGGCGGTCATAGCCGGGCCATGAAGGAAGTTGCGGGTGCCGCGCCCAACCTTCTTGTCGATTATTCCGTGGCCCTGAGGTATGTCGCAATCCACTCCGGCGTCAACCAGCACAAGTTTGAAGCCATGCTGTTCGCAGAGAAAGTTTATTCCGGCGCCACCCTTGGAAAAATGGCTGAGCTGCTGCCAGGTCACCTCCTTGGGCGAGACGGTGACGCCCTCCTCTATAATGCCATGATCGGCGGCGAATAACACATTGTGCGGCTCATGAAGCGCGGGCTGGAGCGTCTTCTGAACAAGGCAGATCTGAAGCGCAAGGTCTTCAAGCATTCCGAGAGAGCCTTTGGGCTTTGTGAGATTGTCAATTCGGGCAATCACGCTCTCGCGCATCGAAGTGTCTACAGGTTTTATATTGAATTCCATATCTCGTATTTTAATATATCATTACTTAATCTTTACCGGAATGCCGCTCACCACAAGATAGACCTCCGAGGCGCGCTCGGCCACCCATTGGTTGACGGCGCCCTGCACGTCGGCGAAACGGCGCTGAAGCGCATTGGGCGAGACGCCACCAAGCCCAATCTCATTTGTGACAATAATAACATCGGCCATGCGGGAAAAGAGTGCATCAAGCTCGGAAGTCACGGAATTAACAGTCGACTTAACATCTTCACCGCACTCAAAGAACCAATTCGTAGCCAAAAGCGTCAGGCAATCCAGAAGCACCACGTCGCCCTCACCTATTCCGGCCTCAGAAACTCTCAACGGAATCTCAAAATTGACCCAACGGTCACCGCGCCGCGCTTTATGGACATCAACACGTTTACGAAATTCTTCGTCGAAAACCCGCGCCGTTGCCAGATAACAAGGCCTGTCGCTTCTTGACAAAGCAAGTTTCTCGGCAAAAAGACTTTTTCCCGACCGCTGGCCCCCGGTTATCATCGTTATCATTTTTCCTTTTATAATTCTGATTGGTTACTTTATTGCTGATCTGCGTTGCAGGAGCATCGCAAGTATTATTAATGGCAATCAAATTTATTCATTTGTTGCGGAGCGGTTAGGCTTGGTTTGATTCGTCTTGATTCGGTTCGTTATGGACTATTAGTTGATATCTGATTTGTTGAATCTGGCTTCGTCGAGGATATTTAACTCGATGACGTTGGATTTTCTGGCATTGAAAACAACCTCATCTGCAAAGTTACTAACTTTTTTCTTTACCCCGCAATGCTTTTATAAATCCAAGCTATTCCCCTCATTACCATACCCCATTTAATCATCACTCCCCACCTTATCGCAAAAAGACAAAGGTCAAGGCTCAAAAAAAATTTGCATATATAAAAAATGTTCAATACCTTTGCATCGCTTTTAAGGGAAAGCACTTCCCTCAGAGCAGAAAAGGAGATTCGCTAGCTCAGCTGGTAGAGCACAACACTTTTAATGTTGGGGTCCTGGGTTCGAGCCCCAGGCGGATCACTGAAGGGTCACTGACACGATGATGTTCAGTGGCCCTTTTTCGTGTCCGCAAGCGACTGAGACACAATGATTAGCAATTTCGCAATATTCTGAGTTAGAACGGTTTAGCAAGATTTCAACCTCCATCCATTAGCCAAAGGTAGCATTTGTTAGTTTCGATTTAGCACATTAACTTTGGTACGGATTTCGTGGATGTACCACAAAAATGTACCACAGGATGTACCGGATTTTCCCACATATCGGCAGTATGTCGCCAGTCGCCCTCCATAACCCGGGAACGGAGGTGGCCGGTTCCATGCAACCCGCTGATATTCCCTATTTTGTGCTAATTCCTTCTAAAAAGATTTCAGGGGCAAACGGCACGGGTCCGGCAGATGTTTATGAGCTGTGTGGTACACGCGTGGTACATTTCCCAGCGAATGTGGTACACGTTTTCGGGTGTACCACACCACGGAATCGGAACTATGTATCACCCTTAAAACCATAACGATATGGCTGGAATACCCCAAATCAAGATTATCTTCGACCGCCGTAAGAAGGCTTCGGCGGTCACGCCGGGCACTGTGGAGGTCGAGGTGTCCTACAACCGTGAGCGTGTTCGTCTATCCACCGGTGTCGCGGTGCTTAAACAGCAGTGGCGCTCAAACCAGGTCGTGGACCATCCCATGGCCGAAAGCCTCAACGAACAGATACGCCGTGTGGCAGACGGCATAAGGGAGAAGATGGCCTCCATCGCGGCGCGTGGCGGAGAGTACAACCTCTCGCTCCTCAAAAAAGTCAGGAAGACAAGAGTGCAGTCATCAACCATGGATTTCCTCACATGGCTTGAAGAGCGCATCGACATGCGTCCTGTGTCTGAGTCAACCCGCCGCCAGCACAAGGTCATGCTCTCATGTCTCCGGGAGTTCGGCGAGATTCGGAATTTCTCCGATCTAACACCGAAGAACATCCGTCTGTGGGATGATTTCATCCGCAAGAGGGTTAGCGCGCAGTCATCCGTACACGGCTACCACAAGCGGTTGAAGCCGTACATCATCGAGGCCATCCAGTTCGAGAAGCTGGAGACCAATCCTTATGATAACATGAGGATACCGCGAGGCAAATCGGAAGGGATAAAGTTCCTGACAGAAGAGGAGCGTGACAGGATCGAGGCTCTTGAGCTTTACGGCATGACGGAGAAGGTACGCGACATGTTCATCTTCTCGTGCTATACGGGGCTTGCATACAGCGACCTTGTAAAAATCAAGAGGAGCGATGTGTTCAAGCAGGGCGATGACCTGTGCATAAGGGACAAGCGTGTCAAGACAGGCCAGCCCTATACAATCGTACTTCTCCCGAAGGCAGCCGCCATACTCCGCAAATACGATTACAACCTGAACCTGATGAGCAACCAGAAATGCAACGACCAGTTGAAGATTATCGCGAATATGGCGCACATCCACCTCAATCTGACAATGCACGTCGGCCGCCACACGTTTGCAACGTGGGCGCTGACCAAGGGTGTCGACATATCGACCGTCAGCAAGATGCTTGCCCACTCCAGCGTGGCCATGACAGAAAAATACGCCCAGGTCTTGCAGACAAGCGTGATAAAGGGATACAATATCCTCAAATAAGACAACGCAGGGACAGCCGCGTCAAGCCGTCATTCCGTCAGGGAGTGGCGGCTTTTTCCATCCTGTCAAGCAGGCTCTGGAGCCGTTCTATCGTGCTGCCCTGTTCTGCAAGCCTGCGTTCAAGCTCCGCCACCCTGCGTTCAAGAGGCCCGACTACCGATGAAAAGTTCTTCATCAGTTGCGCCATGTCCGCCATGATGAAGGAGAAACGGTCGAGTTCCGAAAAGCGTTCCGTCGGGATTGCCCCGGATGAAGGCGTCTCCCGCAGCATATCCCCCTCTCCCGTCCATATCCAGTCATAGCTGATTCTCGAACATACGGAGCTGAGGCTCCTTACGAATTTCTGTGTCACGGCGGACCGCCCGGTTATGACCTGTGACACCATGCTCGGATTGTAGCCCATTCTTTCGGCTATCTCGCGGTTGGACCGGAACAGTTCGCTTGCCTTGAGCCATTCAAGCACGTCCTTTATCCTGTTTACTCTGTCGTCCATATCTCTCGTTTAGATTTTCTAATTAGAATGATTAGAGTCTTCCAATAATAACACTTCAAACAATCATTTAGCAAGATTAGTTTGTTAGTGTAATTGCAAGTGACTAATTTAGATTAATCATTTCTAACTGCAAAATTAATCATTTTTTCAAACAATACTAATTGTTACTAAACGAAAAATAATCAGAAACCCTAAAAAATAATTGATATGGGCGAAGAAAGACGCATAACAATGAGGCTTACCCGCATCGAGAACACCCTCGAAGAGATTAAGCGCACGCTCAATGAGCCGGAGCCGCCGGACCGCCTCATAACAGTCAACGAGGCGGCCGAGATTCTTCACTGCACGCCGCAGAGGGTGCGTGATTCCATCCATGAGGGCGCGCTGAACGCCACCCGTACAGGCCGACGCTACTTTCTGTCGTTTCACGATGTCAGAAGACGCGCGGGCTACGGGATTATTGAAAAAAAACGGAAGATATGATTCACATGTTGTTAAACGACACAGCCATGACCAATAGCCAAATCCGCGAGATCGACTGCAAATGTCTCAATGACTATCTCGCCACAATCCCGCAGTCAAACCACCGCTTCTTCGTGAAGAAAGTCGTAGCCGAATGTGGCAACGGCATCAAGCAAAAGACATTCTACAACTGGAAGGCCGGCTACTGCCGCATACCTGATTTCTGCAAGGACATAATCGAGAAGATTGCAGGCTGCAAGGTGTTTCTCCGCGAGCTTTATTCGGAAAGCGGGCCCGGCGACGCAATGTCGGCTATCACGCCGACGGGAACGGCAACCAAAACCTTGCAGGGATGACTTGCATCCTTAAAGACATCATAAGGAAACAGGATTACGGAAATGGACCTCTCATGGATACCCGTATTTCACCAGCTGCGCTCGGTCGGCTGGCTATACAGCGAAAGCAGGATGCTGCACCTGTGGCTGGAGATACTGTTCCGGGTCCAAAGGTCGAAGGACACCTACCCGGTAAAGGGAGTGTCTGTGGAGGTCCGGCCCGGCCAGTTCATATCATCCACAAGAAAGCTCGCCGCCGCCATAAGCGTCGACAAGGATACCGTCGGTCGCTATCTGAAGATACTGGAGTCGCAGAGATGGATAGAACGAAAGGTATTGGGCAATGTCACCTTATATACTGTCCTCGTGATGGAGCAGATTCCCGGCTTTACGATTAAGGAAAGCACCGGACAGACGGCAGTCTTGGACGCGAAAACGCCCACGGTTGGGGACACTTCCGGGGACACCTTTGGGGACACTAATTATATTAATAAGAATAATAATATAAATATTTCTCCTTCCCCCGCGCGCGAGGAAGAATTTTTTGAAATTTTTTCAAGGGATAAGGAAGCGTTCAGGGGAATAGCCCTGGCGCTCCACTGCAAGGAAGAGATACTTGAATCCATGTACCAGGACTTTGTTCAGGAAAGCCGTGTCAAGGAAAAAAGATACGGGACAGTCCTGCAATGCAAGGAACATTTTTTCAACTGGGTCCGCGCCCGCTTAGACAAGGAAAAAAGAGATGGCACAACCAAAGCGAATAAACCCGGCGGAGGCAGTCAGGGAAATAAAAGAGGCCGGCGAACGCCGCTCGAGCCCGGCTGCGGACTTATCGAGGATTAGCCAATACAAGCAGTTTTTCGTAATCTGCGCGAAGAAGGTCTGTCCCGGATTCGAGATACGCGAAGAGATGAAAGCCACCTACTCCGACATCGTTCACTGGGCGATGATGGACTATGACGGCAATCTCGACCCGGACAAGGGGCTGTTCATCTGGGGCGATGTCGGCACCGGGAAATCGACGATGCTGAGAATCATACGTGAGTTCTGCCGGCATGTACGCGAGCCGGTTGACGGCATGCGTTACTTTTTCAGGATAAACAACGTCATCGACATCTGCGCCGATTACGCCGATGAATCCCCCAGCGGCGGCTACCGGGCGATACAGGAATACATCAACTGCCCCCGGCAGGCATTTGACGAACTCGGGAGTGAGACGAATCCCACAGGCAGGTGGGGCAATTTTGAGAATGTCATGCAGTATATCTTCCAGAGACGCTATGACAACCGCTTCCACCAGTTCACGCATGTCACCACCAACTACACGCCGGACCAGATAGCCGAATACTATGGCGCGAGAATATACGACCGCTTCAAGGAGATGTTCAACTTTGTAGCTCTCCGAGGGCGCACTTTCAGGAAATCGACACAAAAAAACTACGAAAATGAGACAAAAACAGAAAAAGACCGGGATAAACTGGGAGAAGAGACAGTTTGAACTTGCATCGGCACTGTTCTATCACGACCTGCGGCACACCGCCGACAAGTCTCCATCGTCACAGATTGAGAACTGGCCACTCTATGTGAGAGTGGCAGCAGAGATGGCTGTCGAGGCAGCCGGCAAGTTCATCAGGGAATATCGCCGCAGTCTCGGCGGCAAGGATACGGGAGGCTCTTGCCATGCGCCTTGATTTCAACACTATCATTCCAGATGCCTTGTATTCTGTGGGCATGGCGAAGCGTCTGCTGGGCATAGGTCAGACCACGATTTACGAGTACATGAAGAAAAAGCCGCCGGTGCTTCCCTACCGGATGTCGGAGAACGGCTGGCACAGGCTGATTCTCGGCAGCGACATAATATCGCTGAAAGAGAATCCGAAGGTCAAGCGTGGCCGGAGAAGGAAAGACCGGTAGGCTTCAGTTAAGACGGTACCGAGGAAGGTCGAGAAGGATGCGCTCTTTTTCGCCCTCTGCCGAGAGGTCGAAGGCGAGAAGCCATGCACGGACGCGCATGTCGTCCATGTCGGCTACCGCCCGAAAGTAGCGGGACGGTGTAACCGGTCCTGCTGCCTCCAGCCATTCGACGGCATAACGCTCTGGGTCGAGCGCATCGACGAAGGCGATGATCTCGTCAACGAGTGTGCCGACATGTCCTCCTGAAAGCTCGGCGGTGAAGCAGAAAGGCAAGCCGCCGGGCGTCCGGCACTGAAAGTCGAAATAGAACGAGTCATCGGCCGAGGCAGTTATCGAGACCTTCCATCCATTCCTGACCGCTATCCTGATTATATCGCTATGTAACATACCTTTTCAATATATTAAATGATTAAAATTCCACACACTCAGACCTGCCATGTCCGTGACGGATGTGGCAGGTCGCTTTACGGGCTATTAGGGAAAATCAGTATTCTTCGGGCACCTCCATTTCCTTTATCGCGTCCAACAGTTCCTCTATCATCTTCTCGGTAGCCTCCATATCTTCAAGCACGGCTCTCATGCGGTATGGCGCGCCACGTTTGCCATGCCCGGACTGGTCAAGCCACAGATATGTCTCGGAGTCAACATCAAATCCCTCATAGTAATTGTCTATGTCCTCGATAAGAGAGTTGATGTTGGCACATTTCATGGTCGCGCTGAATGAAAAGTCCCGTCCCGCAGGGCTGAACCTGGCAAATTCAAACTCGCTTTTCTGCTCCTTGTAGATTATGCCGGCTTCCACTTTCCAGCCTTTGGCTTCGGCACATGCCGCTACCGCGTCGGTCAAATCGTCTATATACATATTCGGTCGGTGTTAGTGTCAGCCGTGGCGGAGAGATCCACGGCTGACTGATTGTTTAATTTTCAAGTCTTGCAAGGAGTTCCTGAAGGCGATAATCCTTAATATCCTTCAAAGCGGTTGGCTTGAAATCCGGCACTTGCGTAACTTGGAGTATGCCAAATCCATACGAGGTAAGATTGAGTTCAATCTCGGAGAGTTCTTTCAGCGACACATAGCCGTATTCATCTTCAAGAAGACCTATGGCTATGCCGAACATGATGGTGTCTCCGTCCTCCCTTTCACCCTCAAGTATAAACCATCGGGCGGAGCCTATTGCGAAGATTGCACGGCATATCGCCTCTTTCCCCTTGCCGTCCTGAGAGTATAGGGGGAAGCCCTTTAAGGCTTCCTCCAGTTGTGGTGTCTGTAATCTGCACATGTCAGTCAAATTCTATTTCGTCATCGTAAAGTTCTATTCTCGCGCCGCTGCTCAATTCTATGATAAAGCGGTAGCCGTTGCGCCCTACTATTGTTCCACGGCGGTAACCTCTCCACGGCTCTTTGAGTTCACACTGCCGCCCGTATTCGGGAAAATCCGTATCTTCCATTACTTGCCGTGTATGAGTTCGAGATACTCGGGGTCGAAAAATATGCCGTCCTCGACCATTGTACCGTACATTAGGTCCGCCATGCGTGATGCCCACTCGTTGCGGTCATCAAACCGTCCTTTCTGATAGTTGTGCGCAAGAGATTTCATGAAGCCGACGCAAACCTTGAAAGCCTGCTGCTGGAGATAGCGGTGCATGGTTGTCATAGCCATGCCGGTCTTTTCCGTGCTGCTCACCTTGCCGTTGACAAAGTTCTCAAACTCCGTCACAAATGCCTTGTCGCCCTCGGCGATATTCATAAAATCAATATCCGTGTTCATATCGGTTGAGAATTAGATTGTTGCCTGATTGTATATTTGAGGTTCGGGCGACACATTATAGATATAGTCGCCACAGCGTACCAGAAGGCAGTGCTGCCCGTAATAGAGCTTTTTCATGCCTCGCACGCTTCCGGTCTTGTGGAAATTCGGGAAACGGCTTATGTCTACCCGTTTCCCTTCTTCGATTGTCATTCTTTTTACTCGCATGGTCTTGAAATGTCTGAGTTTTTTATTTTTTATCCCTTTTGTGAAGCTCTTTTGAGCTTCCTCGGCAGGGCTGTCCGTTTTTCGTGCAAGTCAAGACTGCGGCCGACAGTGAGCATAAGGCAAGTGTGCAGTCGGCGGCAAGACCGGGATACCCACATTTTTGAGGTACGAGAGAATGTGTGGAGGCTCACGGTAGCGGACGCAGACGGAAAGCGCGGCGACACTTGACATTGCTCACGGACGCAGTAACTTCGCACGCGAAAACGACAACCTGCCGGAACTCAACAGCCACAGGATAAAGCCTCGACAACCTTGCGGATGCCTTTAGTCGCCGATTATTACCGGTTTTCAAAAGACCGGGCTTTTATATACTTGGAATGTCCTGTCTATCATCATTTAGCGAGACAACCTTGAAGGATTGGTTAGGCAGTCTCTGTAAAAATTTGTAAATTTGCAGTCTTTTATGGCCTTTGTATTAATTACATCAAGCAATTAATGGAATACGATATAGACGAAAACAGCGGGAATACCGTTGAAGATATGACGGTCGGACACGATTGTCCCCATAACATCGAAGAGTTGCCGGAACTGTTCGATGAAGGAGCGGTTGACGATTTCATCGCCAGCCTTAATGACTGGGATTGACTATCATGGCACAGTTCAACGCATTTGAAGAGGCGATTGACTTCTCTTTCTGGAAGGAGTTATGCGAGAAGCATGGCAAGCTGCACCATTTCCGGCGCGGTGAGTATTTCGCACGCACTGGCGAAGCTCTCAAAAATGCCGGATGGATTGTGTCTGGTGGTTTCAAGCACTCGCTGATTGACAATTCCGGCAATGCGAAAACAGTAGGTTTTGTGTTCGAGGGCTCGGTTCTCGCAAACTATATCAGCTCGATGCACGGCAAGAAGATACCTACCGACATCATAGCCCTTGAGGATTCAGATGTTCTTGTCATACCTTCCTCTCTGATTCGTGAGAGGCTGATGTTTGACCCAACTCTCTATATCAAGTTTCTGGACGCCCTATTTGAGCAGGCATACGAGCAGGTGCTCAACAACTACCGTTCCACTCCCGAGCAACGCTATCGCCAGTTGCTTGCACGTTATCCGCGACTGTTTGATTTGGTCTCACTCGGAGAGATTGCAACCTACCTCAATATCTCCCGCCGCCAGCTCCATCGCTTTCGCGAAACCATAGCAGCCAATACACCAGACGAGGAAAAATAGGCAGATTAAAGCTAAGAAAGGCTATTTTATCTGGCAACTGTGACATTTGTCACAGCTTTTGTCGTTTTTACTCTGTAACTTTGCAACATACTTTTCTTTCGAAGCAATTAATTAACAAAAAGGAGTATCGTATGAAAAGAAATATTAAGATATTGGGCATAGTCGCCCTTTGCTGTATGTCGGTTACGGCATGCAGCGATGACAACACGGTGTTCAACGAACCGACCCCGATAAGGTCTTATGAATCCGATGCCGAGGTGATTTCACAGTTTGTCGATATAGATAGCCGGACAGGGCTATTCTTCATAAATCCGGATAAAAAGGTTATGGCAACCGATTATGTCGTAAACCGTTCCCGAGAACAACTGGCAGAAGTAAGTTCCATAAACCGAACCCGCTTTGAGGGTGAGATGGCACAGGCAAACAATCTGATAAAGGCTTATACAAAAGCCGGGAATGTCAGCATCGTTTACACTACCCGTACATCAGGCTCGGCAAAGAACAGTGAGGGAGGAGTAATGAGCCTGTCAAAATCTCAGTCATATAGTATAGACGGGAACACTGTGGCCCGGCTATCGGTATCTGGAGAAGAAATATATAGGACAGGATTCTATTCAAATGGCAATAACCGACTCACAATAAGTTCTGACAATACATCAATGTTCTATGTAGCACAGATTTCATTTGTCACATCTGATGAAACTGACAGAGGTACAATCCTTTTGGCCGGATTAGGAAGGAACCCATTAACTTATATCTATTCTTTGTCATTACCGGAGGTCAACGGAGAGTATCTTAACATACAAGGCAAATCCCTCATTGGGAACGGCAGTGTAACAGTCGAAATTTCGGAATGAAACAAATACAGCTTCTCATATCTATATTAGCCTTTGTGTTTCTCGCATCGTGCGAGGAACGCACTGGCTATTATGATACCGACCAAAAAGAGATTATCTCTCTTCTTACCGGCGTTGAATGGAAGCAGACCTATGAGCATATGTCCGGCTTTGAACCGACAGAGTGTAAAGAAGAAGGCTGGTTATATAAATTCAATGCCAACGGTACCGGCTCTTATAAATGGGTGAATTGGAATGACGGAACAAAAAACGGTGAGCCAATATATTTCCGCTGGACTTTCACCACTGATAACTTTTCTGTGATTTACATTGACAAATCGGAACGCTTCTGGCTCATAGACAGACTTACGCCATCTGAATTAACGGTGACGAGCGCAATGCAAGATCCGGTTCTTTATCCAAACACAGATAAGACCGTTTGCAAATTTAGTGCAATCGAATAATATGATTACAAACAGAATCTGATATAACAAATTAAATCCTCACCCGAGAAGCCTGTGTTATTCAAAATTGGAATTGTTTATATCCCTAATAGAATGCAGCCATTTGTCGAACAATGATACATCTTTTGAAAAATTCTATCCAAAGAAACCTTTTATGCAGGGAGCGCATCCCTCTTGTTCGTATAGTTTCTAAAACAGCTTAATCATACATAGCAAAGACGAGGTTGTGTCAAAATAGCTTAGACGTCTTACGCTATAGGGCGGTTATGACACACTCTGTTCTTTGTCTGAAAGCGATATGTTAAAGTGGAAACGGCAAACAATAATTAATAGATGCGACCGTTTTGTGAATAAGTGTAACCTTTTAATTTTAAGTCTGATATGAAGCCGAATAAATTAATTGCGTGTGCTCTCGCATTGCTTGCGCCGGTGTGCGCGGCCGCGGCAGGGGAAGCTTCTGACGATGCTGACCAGAAGGTGATATGGGGTGTGCGTGCGATGCTTGACCTCAATATCCCGGGCGACTGGCACGGCGACGGGGGGAGCGTGAAGATGTACCGCAGCGGTTTCGGTGCCACCTTGGGTGCGGTGGCAAACATATCGCTGTCGCGAGGTTTCTATCTGGAGCCGGGGGTGTCGTTATTCTACGATACCTATTCCTACGACGGCCTGATTATATCGGGGGCGTCCGGCAATGAGATTCATGATCCGGGGCTGTACAAGTTCGGCGTAAGGGTGCCGGTGGTGGCTGGCTACGATTTCCGCATCTCCGACAAGCTGGATATGACCGTTTATACCGGACCGGAACTGAGCTGCTCTTTGGTGGGGAAAGTAAGGCTCAACGACAGCCAGAAGGAAGTCATCGGCTATGATTTCGACAACAACCTTTTCGGCAAGAACGGCCAGAGCCGTTTTGACTGCGCCTGGAAGATAGGCATAGGTTTCCCCTGGGAGAACATGATGCTGGGGCTTGACGCCTCGATCGGGATGACCGACCTGCTGCGCACACCCATATCTTTCCGCGAGAACCGCGTTTCGGTCACCTTCACCTACTACCTGTAAATCTCGTCTGCCCCATAGAGGATGTGTCAAAAACGATTTTTGCAGTAGAGACGCTCCATGGAGCGTCCCTACAGTTTGATAAGATTAGGCAATTATGATACACCCTAGTCTTTGAATCAAAGTCTGGAGTGACGATATGCCGGAAAACAGACGCTGATGAGGGCCGATAATAACGATGCATTGTCTGTCTAATCAATTTGGGAAATTTTGAGAAAAATAAATGGTTGAGACATTTGTCACAGCTAAAGTCGTAAACGCTTAGTAACTTTGCAGTCAATAATTTAGTCGGAACGGCCATCAATGGTATAATGAAGTGAATACAACAGTATGATAATCAGCAATGGATATAAATGAGTTTTCGAGACGGCTGTGTGCATCTTTCCACTTGAAGGCTATGCTTCAAGGATTTTCGCACATCTGAACGATTGTGTCATCGTCGGACTGGTACTGGTCAAAGTGCCGGTTATGCCCTCTTATAAGCTCTACTTTGCCATGTATCCATTATGGCGTTCCTCACTCAAAGAGTGCCTGGATATTCCGTTATTCCAGATTGCGTTGCTTGATGACAAGGGATTTGAAATCTATCTTCCCAAAGATATTGATGACGAATACGCGCAGTCGCTCATCGAGAAATGTCGTGAGCAGTTCCCCTTATTGTCAGGTGATATTTCATTTGCCAATATGATAATCTCCCTAAACAGTCATATTGCACATGACAAATCCATCAACAGCAATTTCGTACTCAACATGAAGATATATAAATTGATCTACGGAGTCGCATTATATAAGAATGAGCTTGAAGCTGCCAACAACATTTATCATTTGATTTCAAGACAAATATCCCAATGGGATGCCGACATATTCCGTTATTGGTATGGCGAAAAAGAGGATTATCTAAGGACTCTGAAAGAATATGCACAGAACAGGGAACTAATAATCGGCAATGTGCAGTCCAATCTTTCCAATCCCAGAATAGCGAGAACCAACAGGTTCAAGATGACATACTGATGATATTTTGATGGAACAAAAGGTCTTCAGAGACTGCGGTTTTGTGGAGCGTACGGAGCAAAACCGCCCCGACCGGACAGGTCAGAGCAGCTTAAATCAGTCGATGTCAGTGCCGATAAAATGTTCATCATCTATTAGCGAGTAGTAATAGCCATTTAAGTAGCCCCGGCATTCCTTGTTGAACCCGGCCTTGACATCACCCTCACGATAATAGCTGTCATCTTTTTCGGCAATCTCAATCCACAGACTGCCGTCATATCCCCGGAAGTCGAATCTGCACGAATGGTATGGCCGCCGCTCCATGAGAGCCTTGCGGAACTCGCGGACAGAGTACGGTGCATATCTCTCGATGGCGTTAAGGGAGATAATCTCTCCGTCAATTCGGGTGCCGGTAGTCAGCCGGTTTTCGTAACAATTCTTTGCAGGGTCAGCCGCGAGGCATTTGCGCACGAAAGCCGAGGGGAAGGAAGCACGGGCGGCATAACGTCTGAACTTTGCGACAGTATCGGCTTCGTTACGTTGCACCTTTTCTATGCTGCGCCAACTTTCCACTACGTTAAGCGGTATGGCATATCCACGTTTTCGAGAGTGTGAGGCGAACTCGCATACATTACCATCGGACGACAGAAATATGCGTTTCTTCTCCCTGCCTTTATTAGTGATTATTGTGTATAATCCCGAATTGCGGTTGATGATTTCCGCTACTGCTTGATAGTCCATGATTTCAGTCTTTGATTTTTTGAATTGATTTAATCTCTGTATCAGGGTGAACCGGGAAATCCCAGTCCACATCTTCATCGGGGAGTGTTGTGTGTATGTTGCCACCGAGAACCAATCCGCACTGCTCGGTCACACAGCTTTCAGCCTCGTGCAAGCTGTCGGCTTCCACATCGAAATAGCCGCTGAACACAAATCGTGTCTGTACTCTGTATTTAGCCATAATTCTTATAATGAGTTGTTTAATCATTTTCCCTTTTGTAAGGCTCTTTGAGCCTACCGGCAGGGATTGCCGTTTTTCGTGCGCATGCGCCACTGCGTCCCCAAGGGTGAATAAGGCAAGTGTGCAGTCAGAGGGCGCGGACGGAATACCCGATTTTTATGCGTAAAAATCGTGGAAGGCTGCCGTCAAGCCCTCCGACCGCAAGCGCAGCGTCACTTGACATTTCACCCGGACGCAGTAACTTTCGCACGGAAATACGCCATCCTGCCGT
>VSPV01000032.1 GCA_009775605.1 Paramuribaculum sp. | reverse complement strand
CCATAACTCTGTATCTTTGCTGATGCCTGAAAGCTGAAGATTTTGCGGGAAATGGCGCGGGGAGACGTTTTTTTATGTAAATTTGCAGCGTAAAACCACAAATAGAACATTAGAGTCATGATAAATCGAGTTTTGATAAGAATCAAGGTCATACAGATTCTTTACAGCTATCTTCTGACGCAGAGCGATTTTCATATCGAATCTGCTCCCGAATCGGAGTCGCGCGACAAACGTTATGCCTATTCGCTTTATCTTGACTTGCTTTTGCTCATCCTCCGCATTTCCGGCTTCCGTCTTGCCGGATCAGAAAAACTGGTAGGAGCAATTTCCGACAACAAATATCTTTCGGCAGGCAAAATGGTGCGTTCATTGTTCAGCGATGTCAACGTTAGATCCGTCATTTTCCGCCGGGCCGCCAATTCCGAGGCATTCAACGACGCTGCCCTTGCATTCTACGGCAAGATAACCCAGAGCGGAGCCTATCGCAGCTATATCCGCACCAAGGATCTTTCAATGAAGGACGATGTGGCTTTCTGGGTGGTGATTATCCGCACCATTATGGAGAAGAGCCCCGAACTCACCGAGGCTGCCCGAAAGAATCCCGACTACACCATAGCCGGATATGAGCACGCATTCAAAATGCTCATCTCAACCCTCGAGGGCTTCTCTGACACCCGCACAATGTTTATCGAGGCACGCAATTCGCTCGAACGCTCCCTCGACAAGGCACGCGAGCTTTATTTCGCTCTGCTTCTGCTCCCGATTGAACTGACGCGTCTGCAGGCTCGCCGCCTCGACAACGCACGCCATAAATATCTACCGAGCCCCGAGGACCTTAACCCGGACACCCGTTTTATCGACAACACCTTTGTGGCGAACCTCGAGGAAAGCCCGGAAATGAAGGAATATCTGAAGAGCAATCCCATTTCATGGGACAACGGGTCAGAAACACTCAAACTGCTTCTCGACAAAGTGCTGCAGAGCGATATCTATGCCGACTATATGGCGGCTCCGGGTGTAAGCTATGCGGACGACTGCGAGTTCTGGCGCTCGATAATCAAGAACGTAATCCTGCCATCCGATATCCTTGCCGAGGCCATAGAATCGGAGTCAGTCTACTGGAACGACGACCTCGACATAATTGGCACCTTCGTAATCAAGACCATAAAGCGTGCATCAGCCGACCCCGCTTCCCCAATTACACTTCTACCGAAATTCAAGGATGATGAAGACGCCCGCTTCGGTGGTGAGCTCTTTGTGGACACCGTAGAGAACTATGGCACCTACCGCAGCTACATCGACAAGTTTATCAACGAGAAGCAGTGGGATCCCGAGCGTCTGGCCTTCATGGACGTGATAATAATGTGCACCGCCATCTCGGAACTTCTCAACTTCCCTTCCATCCCGGTGCCCGTGACAATGAACGAGTACATCGAGATTGCCAACTGCTACAGCACCTCAAAAAGCGGACAATTCATCAACGGAATACTCTTCTCTGTGATAAACTATCTGAAAAAGGAAGGAAAACTGCTTAAAAATTGAATTAATAACACTATATTTGCTGAACAAACAGTAATATAAACCCAATATCGACATGTACTCAATGATTCTTCTTCAGGCCGGCGACAATGCCGGACTCATGAACATTCTGATGATTGTAGCCATCATCGTAATATTCTATTTCTTTATGATTCGCCCCCAGCAGAAGAAGCAGAAAGAAATAAAGAAATTCCGTGAAGGCCTCACCGTTGGCTCAAACGTGGTAACCGCCGGAGGCATCTATGGCAAGATACGCAAAGTTCGCGACACCACATTCGACCTTGAGATAGCACGCGACACCGTGATCACAATCGACAAAGGCTCGGTTTATCCCTCGGCTATCGAAGCCCAGCAGGACGCCGACGCTGAGAAGAAAGCAAACAACTGATTTCTCTTAACCCTATCATTTCAAGCCCGGACGGCACGAAAGCCTTTCGGGCTTGAACTCTTAGAGCTTGTTTAATAAATAGCCATGAGCCTTCCAAATTCACTCAAGAAGTTTCTGCTGGAATGCCGTCTTGCACTTCGCTCAGCCAAAGGACGCAACGTAGTGCTGTATCTGATGTGTGTGTGCGTGGCATTCCTGTTCTGGATATTCCTTTCGCTCGACAACGAAGTGCAGCGCGATTACGAGATTCCGGTGGAGATTGACAATATTCCGGATTCGGTGGTGATAATCGGAAGTGTGCCACGCACCATCAACGCCATGGTCCAGGCCAAAGGCTCACAGCTAATCAGATTCTGGGGAGGAAGAACTCCGGTGCTGAAACTGAAATTCAACGATTACGCTACCCCCGACAGGACCTTTCAGATGTCGAAAATGAAAATCGACAGTCGTCTCAGAGAGTATTTCGGACAGGCTGCACAGATAATCAGCGTAAGACCCGATTCTATCTACGCCCCCTTTACCACTGCTCCGGGAAAGGTGCTTCCGCTTAAAATCAATCTCGATGTAAAGGCATCGCTCCAGAGCATTATTTCCGGAGAAATCATCTCTGATTTCGACTCGGTGAAAGTATACTCCGACAGCGAAATTCCCTCAGGACTCCATCAGATAGAGACGGAGCTCGGATCAGCTTCCGAACTGAAAGATACTACGGTATTCGACCTCAAAATCAAGCAACTTCCGGGAATGAGAATCATTCCGGAAAGAGTCAAGGTAACGGTGCCGGTAGAACCGCTGATATCGAAACGCCGCATGGTGCCGATAGAAGTAACCAATCTCCCTGAAGGCAGCCAGCTCGTCACATTTCCATCGAGTGTGGAAGTGAGCTATCTCGTGCCTATGAGCGCTTTCAACGACGATTATCCTCTTAAGGTCACAATCGACGCTTCCAAAATAGACCTCAGCAAACCCAAGACAAAGGTCTTGCCGTCGCTCACTCCCGATCACTACCATAACGTAACTTTCCACCCCGACAGTGTGGAATACATCTTCCAGACATCGAAATGAACAGAATAATAGCCATAACCGGAGGTATAGGCTCAGGCAAAAGCGTTGTAGCACGCGTGCTCGGATGCATGGGCTATGAAATCTACGACTGTGATTCACAGGCCCGACAGATTATGGAGGAAAGCGAGGATATAAAACTCGCCATCGGAGCCGAAGTGTGCCGTGAGGCCATCACCGCCTCTGGCATCGACCGCAGAATTCTGGCTCAAAAGGTTTTTTCGGACACGCAGGCTCTCGAAGCACTCAACAGAATTGTGCACCGCCATGTACGCGACCATTTCAAAGAATGGAGTTCAAGCCGAACGATATGTTTTGTGGAGACTGCCATTCTGCACTCATCAGGCATGGATGCGCTGGTTGATGAAATATGGGAAGTTACGGCACCGAAAGAAATCCGCATCGAGCGCGTAATCGCCAGAAACAATCTGAGCATACCGGAAATAGAAAAGCGGATGGAGGCCCAGAAAGCAGAGGAAGCTGCTATTCCGGCATTGAAGAAACGCGTTATAAACAACGACGGCGCCCAGGCCATCCTTCCCCAGATAGAAGCTTTGCTCAATTTGTCTGACTAAACGGTGACGGAACGCCAATAGACCCTAAACAAAACAATGAGACGGTCTTTTACAAAATCCATTTGCTTATTGGCTGTATTATTTCACACAACCCCGCTCTTTGGACGGGTGGTCATCTCAGAGAGTACCCGCGAGCCGATAGTCTTTGCAAGTGTGGGGATAATCAATCGCAACCTCGGCACGCTGACCGACAGTTTAGGGCGTTTCACATTAAGCGTTCCCGCCGACTACATCAATGACACATTAAAAATATCTTCTGTAGGCTACCGACCCAAAGTCTTCGCCGTCAAGGATTTCAGAAATGTTCCTGACACCATAGTTCTTGCGGACGATATAATCAGTCTCTCAGAAGTAGTGGTCAAGCCACAGAGAATCGAGCATAAAACGGCCGGACGCAAGTCAGCCGGAGGATTCATCTATATAGACGTCGAGGGTTATAAAGCCGCCGGACAAGGACTGGCGATTCCCTTGAATATTGATAAACGGGCGTGGATTAAAGCTCTTGGATTTACCATTGTTACTGAGGGGCGGCCATTGTCACGCATGAAATTCCGCGTAAATTTCTATGAAAAGGTCAACGGTATTTATAATATCATGGCCTCAATAAAACAGATTTATTTCGACTATGATAAACACGCGTTGTCAAACGGTCATTTCCATTTCTACTTTCCCGAAGAAATAATGCTGGACAAAGGTGAATATTACGCCGAGCTTGAATTTCTGGAGAATTTCAAGGATGAGTTCTTCATAATGAGGTCCAAACCGCTTTCCGGAAAGACGCGCTACCGCTATGCCAGCCAATCGGCATGGGAGACTCTGCCTTTTGGGAGTACCCTTTATTTTGAATATGACAATCTGAAATAAACGGTGTCTTTCCTGCGGCAGAAGCGCTGAATCAATACTTCTTTCTGATTATTTTTGAGGATGAAGTGCGGTCGAATTTCGGCTCACATATTATCTCTTTGGGGCATATCACTCCCAGTTGCTCCTTAAGTTGGGCAAGACTTACGGGCGACGTCTCCTCCTCGACAATCAGAACCGCTTCCCTGCCCCAACGCTCGCTTTCACGTGAACTGACATAGAACGGGACACCGCACATCAAGGGCGCTATTCTCTCTTCGATTACTTCGGGAATGATTTTTATACCACCGGAGTTGATCACGTTGTCGTAACGTCCAAGCCACCGGAAAGCACCCGTTCCGTCAAGCTCCGCAAGGTCATTGGTCACCACCCTCTTAAAAGAGAACTGCGGTGCATCAATCGCAAGGCATCCCCTCTCATCCAGAGAAAAACTGATTCCGGGAAGCGCCCTGAAAAGCTCGCTTCCGAGTTTTCGCAGCGCCACATGGCTGCAGGTCTCCGTCATGCCGTATGTGGCGTATGCCGGCACGCCTATCTTCTGGAGTTTTCTTTCTGTCGCGGCCGACAGCGGAGCGCCGCCGATAATAAGATTGTCAATTTTCCGCCATCCCTTTCCGTTCAGAAGTCCCGGAATCTGCGAGGGAACTACAGCAGAGAGCGTGATATCACGCCCGGCATAGTCAGCCAGAGGTGACGACGATGGCTTCTCGGCCAGAAGGACACAATCGGCCTCGGAAGCCCTTACAATCATCATCTTTCCTGCGATATAAGATGGCGAAAGAGGCAGATGAAGCAATGAGCCGGAGCCTATCCCGAAGAAGCGGTTTGTAGCACGGGCCGAAATAGCCATGTCATTTTTGCTCAGCCTTATCTCTTTCGGCGCGCCGGTTGATCCCGAAGTATGGGCGACGACAAAGTCTTTTCCGGCATCGTTCCATTCGGAGGCAAACGCCGAACACTCCTCAATATATCCGATCAGTTCCATTCAAGCGTATCAAGCAGGGTTAAATCCCATTTTCCGGAAGGGTCCGAGAGCAGCACATCGCGTTCCTGTCTAAGAGGCGAAGGAATATTGTTGTGATACAACGCACCGGTTCCCAAGCCCTGAGGCATCACTGGATTCTTCTGCGACACCCATTGGGATATGGCATTGAGTCCGATGTTCGATTCAAGAGCCGAGGTAGCCCACCATCCTATATTCCGCTGCCCCGCAAGCTCTATCCATTCATCGGCACCTGAGAATCCGCCGCACAAAGCCAGTTTCAGAATCACATACTGCGGAACGACCGCGTCGAGCATCCTTTCCTTTTCATCTTTATCCGTGATTCCTATAAGCTCCTCGTCAAGAGCTACGGGTATGGGAGATTGCCGGCAGATATACGCCATTTCTTTCCATTGACGTTGCTTGATGGGCTGCTCTATGGAATGGATATCGAAACGTGCGAGTGCCTCCAGACGTTCCATCGCGTTGGACGGCGTGAACGCCCCGTTGGCGTCCAGGCGTATCTCAAGCGATTTGCTGTCAAAGCTCTCACGGATTCCCCGCAGCAACTCCAGTTCACGATCGAAATCAATTCCACCGATTTTCAGCTTGACGCATCTGAATCCGGCTTCGAGTTTCTCACGGATGCGCACGTGCATCTCGTCGCGTGTACCCATCCACACAAGCCCGTTTATCACTATCTCGCTTTTACCGTCGGCCCATGCGCCGGGATACGGCTTCATGACGCCACCGGAGCGCAAATCGGCCATAGCTGTCTCCAGTCCGAATTTTATCGAGGAAAATGCCACGGGAACCGACTCGGGAAAGCGCTCGATATCCCGGCATGCGGCCGTAAGCACCGCTTCATAATCCGGCACATCGTCGGCGCTAAGCCCCCGGAAGAGCGCACACTCACCCAACCCCTTCACCTCAGGGCAGGAAGTATCATACACGCGCACAAAATAAGTGGATTTCCGTTTCATCCGCTCCCGAGAGGTAACGGCCGTGAAACGGAAATCGAGATTATATGGCGCCCATTCAGCCCTAAGCATCTTAGCCCGGGAATTTAGGGAACTTGCCAAAATCAGGCTCGCGCTTTTCAAGGAAAGCATTCTTGCCTTCCTGAGCCTCTTCCATCAGATAATAAAGCAGGGTCACATCTCCGGCAAATTCCATCATGCCTCGCTGTCCGTCGAGTTCGGCGTTAAGAGCGCGCTTGATCATGCGCACAGCCATCGGACTGCGTTTGAGAATAGTGCGGCACCAGTCAACCGTTTCGGCCTCGAGCTGCTCGGGAGCCACTACCTTATTGACCATGCCCATAGCCTCGGCCTCGCGGGCCGTATACTGGCGGCAAAGGAACCAGATTTCGCGGGCTTTCTTCTGGCCCACGCACCGCGCAAGATACGTCGAGCCGAAGCCTGCATCAAAGCTCCCGACTTTCGGGCCGGTCTGGCCGAAACGGGCGTTTTCCGATGCGATGGTAAGGTCGCAGACAACCGTAAGCACACAGCCGCCACCGATAGCATAGCCGTTGACCATGGCAATCACAGGCTTGGGAATGGATCGTATGGCTTTATGAAGGTCAAGAACGTTGAGACGGGGCACACCGTTCTCGTCAATATAACCACCCACACCCTTCACCTTCTGGTCGCCTCCTGAACAGAACGCCTTGTCACCGGCGCCGGTGAGCACAACCACACCGATATCGCTTGCCTCACGGCAATAGGCCATGGCATCGAGCATCTCGCGGTTGGTCTGCGGACGGAATGCGTTATAGACCTGCGGACGGTTTATAGTAATCTTAGCTATTCCTTCAAACTGCTGGAACAGGATATCTTCATACTCCTTGATGGTTTTCCATTCTATCTTTTCCATAATAATGTATGTGTATTGTTTGTCAATTTTTGCTCATAAAACCAAAGAAGCCCCGGTAAACTTCCGCGGAAATCTGCGGCGAAGTGTTTACGGCAAGTATTGCCGGGCCACTGTGGGCCGCGAACCCACGCCAGGCTTCCCGCAGCTCCGCTTCATCCGAAGCCTCATAAAAGCCCATGCCGTATGCCTGGGCAAGCGATCGCAGCGGAAGCTCAGGCATCGAGGCAAGATAAGGCTCGCATACGGTCAGTTCACGTGTAGCCCTGATCGTCCTGAAAATATTGCCGCCCGAATTGCACAGCACCACTATCTTAAGCCGTTCCGCTTCACGCGCCAGAGCCAGACCTCCGAGATCGTAGGCCGCGCTCATGTCGCCCGTGATAAGCAGCGTTGTGTCATTGTAGGCCATCGCCGCACCCACGGCAGTGGACGTACACCCGTCAATTCCGCTCACCCCTCGGTTACAGTCCGCCCTGTGATAGCGGCCAACGGAAAGCAGCTCGAAATATCTCACAGCCATTCCGTTTGACAGCTGAATGTTCCACCGCGCGGGAATCTGCGAGGCTATGAATCCCATAGCCTTGAAATCGCTCCAGGGCGCACGCGACGCATACCCTTGGATGAGGCTGCGCGCTCTTTCGTATGCAACATTCCATTTTCTGAAATAGTCACCGCCGACGGAACTCTCCGGCATCTGTTTTGCAATCTTGGCAAGGACCATGGCTGGATCAGCCTCGATACGGAGAGTGAGAGCCTTATAGCAGTCTATGACCGCCCGCGTGTAGCCGAGATTCCAGTGCCGTGCGGGAGAATATTGTCTGAGATATTTTTTAAGACCGGCCGAAATCGGAGCACCCCCTATTGTTATCAGAAGTTCGGGAGCCATCTCGCTTTTCTTCTCCTCGTCCATGGAGCCTATTACAGCTTCAGGAGCGAACACCGCATCACGTACAGACACGTTTGACACTCTTTCCGCAAGCACCACGATATTGTCCAATTTTGACAATGAAGTTAATGCCTGCATAAGCCCGCTATCGGGAGCGGCACACGAGCAGAGAACCATCACCTTTGAAGTCGAGGATATGGTTTCGGCCAACCGCCCGGCATCATTGTAGGTGATATCCCTTCGCGAAGGAAGCATCTCGATGATTCTCGCCTCACCGGAATCGGATTCCATGCACTCGGAGGCACAGTCGGGCAGATGTATATTCACATGCACCGGCCCTCTTACCTCGTCGAGAGCCGTAAACATGGCGTCGTTCAGCAGCCGCTCGGCCTCCCACATAGAGTCCTCGCCTGCCCCACGACCGATATCGTAAGTGCCCTTGACAACGTTGGCCAACGCACCCGGCTGCCGCATGGTCTGTGAGTCGTTCTGGTCTATCCATTCGGCCGGACGGTCAGCAGAAACGCATATCAGGGGTATGTTTCTGTAATAAGCCTCGGCGAGAGCAGGCGCGTAGTTCAGCAGTGCGGTCCCTGACGTGCACACAACTGCCACGGGGCGATTCGTGATGGACGCAATTCCCAGTCCGATGAACCCGGCCGACCTTTCATCCACCACCCTCGTAATCCGGAAATGCGACGACTCACTCATGGCCTCTATTATCGAGGCATTGCGTGAACCGGGCGACACAATCACATCTCGGACACCATGAGCCGCAAGAATATCGGCTGTCGCACTCTGGATTGAAGAAGAAGACTTGTACATAATCAAAGGATTGTAATTGCAAATTTAGCAAGAAAAATTCCATATCCGCAACACACAGTCAAAATAACAATTTCAAGAATCTTTCCCAATAGTTCAGACACAAAAGTTTCCCAAAATATTTTATATTTCATTACAAATAAGACGATTAATTTTCCAACAGGCTTTAAAAGTTTTCCAAAACAAAACTTTTACAATATTTTCCTGTAATAATATTTGGATGATTTAAAGTAATTTTCCACCTTTGCATTGACTTTAGAACTCCCTCGTTGCCAACAGGCATATTAATCCAGAATTTATAATAAAATCCACCATACACAATGATACAGACTGTCATCAAACGCGACGGACGCGTGGTAGGCTATAATGAAGAAAAAATCAAAGCCGCCATCCGAAAAGCCATGCTTCAGACCGAGTGTGGCGAAGACGAAGCCCTCATTCAAAAAATAGCCGACCGCATAGGCGTCACCGGCGACGAACGCATGACAGTTGAAGAGATTCAGGACCGCGTGGAAGTGGAGCTCATGAACTCCCCCCGCAAGGAAGTGGCGAAACGCTATATAGCATATCGCGACCAGCGAAGCATCGCTCGCCGCGCCAAGACCCGCGACATGTTCCTGGAAATCATCGAGGCCAAAAGCAACGACATCACGCGCGAGAACGCCAATATGAACACCGATTCCCCTGCGGGAATGATGATGAAATTCGCGAGCGAGACCACCAAGCCCTTTGTTGACGACTATCTTCTTTCGCAGGAAGCCCGCGATGCCGTGCGCTCCGGCTACCTCCATATCCACGACAAGGACTACTACCCCACCAAGAGCCTCACCTGCGTGCAGCACCCCATGGACCGCATTCTTTCAAAGGGATTCTCGGCAGGACACGGCGAATCACGCCCCGCAAAACGAATCGAGACCGCAAGCATCATCTGCTGCATCTCGCTCGAAACAGCCCAGAACGAAATGCACGGCGGTCAGGCCATCCCTGCATTTGACTTCTATCTGGCTCCCTTCGTGCGCTCATCGTTCATCGAGGAAATCAAACAGCTCGAAGAGCTCTCGGGCCGCGATCTTTCACGCTTCTACGATATCAAGCTCGATGATTATCTGAAAAAGCCTCTCGACGGAATGGAGGGTGACGAAAGATTGCTTCAGCACGCCATGAACAAAACCGTTGACCGCGTTCACCAGGCAATGGAGGCATTTATCCACAATATGAACACCATCCATTCGCGTGGCGGCAATCAGGTTGTGTTCAGCTCCATCAACTACGGTACCGACACATCGGCCGAGGGTCGCTGCGTGATACGCGAACTCCTCAACTCCACTTACGAGGGCGTGGGCAACGGCGCAACCGCCATTTTCCCGATTCAGATATGGAAAAAGAAACGCGGCGTGAGCTATCTGCCCGAAGACCGCAACTACGACCTTTACAAGCTCGCCTGCAAAGTCACTGCACGACGTTTCTTCCCCAACTTCGTGAATCTCGACGCCACGTTCAACTACCACGAGAAATGGACCCCCGACGACCCCGAGCGCTACAAATATGAGGTAGCAACGATGGGTTGCCGCACCCGTGTGTTCGAGAACCGCTACGGTGAAAAGACCTCCATAGGACGAGGTAATCTTAGTTTCTCCACAATCAACATCGTGCGTCTGGCCATAGAATGTATGATGGTGAAAGACAAGCAGGAACGCATCGACAAATTTTTCTCGAAACTCGACAAGGTGCTCGACATCACCGCCCGTCAGCTCTGCGACCGCTACAACTTCCAGAAAACAGCTCTCGCCAAGCAGTTCCCGCTGCTCATGTCGAAACTATGGAACGGAAGCGAAAAACTCTCCGGCACCGAGACCATAGAGAGCGTAATCAATCAGGGCACGCTGGGCATAGGATTCATCGGTCTTGCCGAATGTCTTGTGGCCCTTGTGGGAAAACATCATGGTGAAAGCGAGGAAGCGCAGAAACTCGGTCTGAAAATCGTTTCTCACATGCGAAGCCGCGTCAACGAATTCAACGAAAAATACGAACACAACTTCTCTATTCTCGCCACGCCCGCCGAAGGCCTCTCGGGAAAGTTCACCATACGCGACCGCAAAAGCTTCGGCGTGCTCCCCGGAATCACCGACAAGATTTATTACACTAACTCCAACCACGTTCCGGTTTATTATCACTGCTCACCCGAGCACAAAGCCCAGGTGGAGGCTCCCTACCATGCCCTCACAGGCGGAGGCCATATATTCTACGTGGAGATTGACGGGGACGCCACACACAATCCCAAAGCCGTGGCCGACATTGTAGACCTCATGGACAAATACAACATCGGCTATTGCTCCGTGAACCATAACCGCAACCGCTGCATGGACTGCGGCTACGAGGACGCCACCGAAGGGCTGGAGAAATGCCCCAAATGCGGAGGCACACACATAGACAAGCTGCAGCGCATCACCGGCTACCTCGTAGGCACTACCGACCGCTGGAACAATGCCAAGCTTGCCGAACTCAACGACCGCGTGGTCCACAAATAACTTCCGGACGATGGAGCAGACGCTGAACGTACTGGACATCATAGACGGAACCTCGGTCGACGGACCGGGGCTCCGTACTTCCATATATTTCGCAGGATGCGACCACCATTGCCCGGGGTGCCACAACCCCGAATCATGGGACCCGAAAGGAGGGACGCCTACCACCGTAGCACAGCTTCTTCAGCATATTGCTGAAAACAACATGCCGGTGACACTGTCGGGCGGCGACCCGCTGCAACAGGATAGCCAGGCTCTTCTTTCCCTCTTAAAAGGCGTCAAAGCCCTCGGTCTTGATCTGTGGTGCTACACGGGATATACATACGAGCACCTTCTTTCCGACCCACAGCGGCGCCCGTTGCTTGACTACATCGATGTGATTGTCGACGGCCCGTTCATGCTCCCGCTTCGCGACACATCGCTGATTTTCAAGGGATCGTACAACCAGAGACTCATAGATGTGAGAAAAACCGGCCAAGGAAAGATTTCTCTTTGGGAATCAGATTTCTAAACCATCAGGGCTTCCCGGCCGTTTATACTTTAAAACCATTGTTACAATGTATATCGCATCCCAGAAACGAAAGGAAAATATAGCCGAATATCTGCTGTATATGTGGCAGATTGAGGACATAATACGCGCCAACTCCCTTGATCTCGACAAGATACGGGCCAATGTGATTGACCGTTATCAGGGTCTGACCGACGCACAGAAAGAGGAAATGGCCCAGTGGTACGAATCGCTCATCGACATGATGCGGCGCGAAGGTGTGGAAAAGAAAGGGCATCTCCAGCTGAACAAAAACGTGATAATACAGCTTGCCGACCTCCACCGCGCTTTACTTGCCGACCCGCGCTTTGCCGACTACACCGCCGAATTCTACCGCACACTCCCCTACATCGTGGAACTGCGAGCCAAGGCCGGGGAGGATAAGACCGGAGAGATAGAAACGTGTTTCAATGCTCTCTACGGAATGCTGATGCTGCGTCTCTCCGGAAAAGAGATTACCCATGAGACGGCTAAAGCAATCACCCAGATTTCAAAATTTATCGGCCTTCTGGCCCATGACTTCAAACTTGACGAAAACGACAATCTTTTCAAACATGAAAACTGAAAATCCCAGCCAGGGCTATCCCGTGAAACAGTTCCACCAGCCCGTGAAACGTTATTGCCAGACGCTTGACCTGAAAGAAAACCCAGAACTCATAGCCGAATACCGCCGACGCCACAGCGAAGGACACGCGTGGCCGGAAATCATCCGGGGCATCCGTGAGGTAGGCATCCTTGAAATGGAACTTTATATCCTCGGTTCGAGGCTTTTCATGATAGTGGAGACACCACTGGATTTTGACTGGGACTCCGCAATGCAACGGCTCAACACCCTGCCACGTCAGGCCGAATGGGAAGAATATGTAGGCTCTTTTCAGAAAGTAGTGCCCGGCCTTACGTCATCCGAGAAATGGCGCCTGATGGAGCGAATATTCTATCTCTACGAATAACCGGCTGCGGCGGCGAATCAGAAACGCGCTCCGACCGTAAACGAAGTTGAGAAAAGGGAGTTGAAAAAGGTATAATCACCTCCGAAATAGACATGGGCTTTCACGTTGGCGTTGACCGACGCGAACAAAGCCTTGTGATTATAGACCGCCGCACAACTGAAATTACCGTTGAGAGCAAACATGCTTTTGCTCCCTACGTTTGACTGCGAATAGGCATGGCGATATCCCACAGCCGGAACACCCATCACGTTGATAAGCCATCTGCGGGGCTTTAGAACGAAATTATACGCATAGCCTCCGTAAGCCACATAATCGCAGTATTTGAACGTATATTTTGTCTGCTTTCCCGGAAGATATGATTTCATTTCATCCGGGAGGCTTTCGAAATCCATTTCTATGTCCTGATAGTTGAACCCGGCTCCGCCCACCCACGTTCCGGCGCTCTTAAGCTGATATTTCGAGAAGCAATAAGCCGCCGCATGGGAATAACGGTAGTTATTGAAGAAATAAAGCACATGGCCATTCATTGACCGTTGACTGATATCGTGGAAAGGCACATAGATATGCTTGCCTCCGTTATAATTGCCGAGGCGCGTTATATGCGTATTGCCCTTGGTGGTGGTCAGGTCGAACGACCCCTGAAAACGGGAACAGGTGAAACTGAAATTAAAATTTGTGCGCGGGCTTCGCCCCTTGCCGAAAAGATTCCCTATCTTGGCCGTGTATCCGACGCTTACAGCCATAAAGTTGAGATAAGCGCCTATATCGGTATAGAATTGCGAGCGTATGTTAAGCCTGTCGTCGAATGAATACATAAGCATATAGGATTCAAACCAGTTGTAGTTCTTGGCCATCACCTTCCAGTTCTTACCCGTACCTACCACATATTCCGGATCATAGCTGTTGAACACACGGTCACCCCAGTCGTAGACTTTTACCAGGAACCGCGGAAAAGCTGGATAACGGACCCTCGGGTCATTGATATGGAATCCGTTTGCAATAAGTTGCCGCCACCACGGCATCCCGACGAATTCAACGGAACGGGAGTCTTGCTCCGCGCTGTCAGTAGCCATCACATTTTCCACCGGCATCGCGCATTCCGGACTCTGAGCATAAATACAGCCGGCGGGTATAATCATGGCCGCAAAAGCCACGATTATACCCGTCAGTGATATTTTCATGCGGAATTTCACACCGCGAATTTAATACATAGGTTTGAAAGGAGGTGAAACCCTGAGCCGCGAATTTGCCTCACCTACGGCATCGGCCATCTTCGTATTGTCAATCTTCATTATCGGAGCGCCTTTGCTCAGGTTACACTTTTTGAGGTCAATGTAATAAACCCCGAGTGCCGTCACGTTGTCGAAATAATACAGCCGGTCGCGAAGATTTGCATAGGTGCGCCACTGGGTTGAAGACACATTGGGGTCTCCGTCAACCGTATAGTGGAACGGAACCGATACGTTCATGAGAATGCTCCGGGTTATCGACGTGCCGAGAGCTGCTTCACCGGTATGCTCCACATTATTGTCGAAAAATGAAGCGCGCACAAAGCGGTCGGGGCTCTTTACCGTGCCCGGCAGCATGTCGGCACCTCCGATTTTCTTCCAGTAATCGTTTATGGCCGTCATCTGGGGATAGGGAGGGTCATTGGTCAGCACATAAAGACTGTCGCCTTCATATATGTCTATCTTCCCGTGATCGAATTCAAGAATTGCCGTTTTGCCGAACCTGTCGGTAATCCCCCAGTGGAGAGCCGAAACCGTTCCGCCGTCGAACGTCGCACCGCTTATGCTGAATGATGTCGAGCGAATCATTTTCACCACCTGATCCGTAGTCTCGTTAAGGTCCAACATCCATGCCACGAATACGGCCAGCGACATGGGAGGATTTTTCTCTGTCCGTTCATTATTATACACCGTCCCCTTGCAGAACAGACCGTTAACCACCAGCCCTTTCTCATTCATGCCTTCGGTAATTCCGCCATCATAGCTCACGGCATAAACCGCCCCGTATTTCGACGTCCAGCTGAAAGCCCCGGGAAGATCATGGCTCTTCTTGGTGATGCCGGAAGGATAAACATAAAGATTCGTGGGTATTGGCGTCTTCCAGTCAAGCGAACGTCCTACGATATAAAGAGCGCTGTCGCCGGGATAGACTACCCTCGAGCAGGCAACGCTCCGAGGCGCCGCAAGTAACATCGCCAGACCCGCTAAAGCCATGGCTGATATAACAATACGATTCATGATGCTTCTGAAAATTTAGACGTTAAATGGACATTTATCATATATAAAAAACAACGCCGTCATGTTCCTTTATGTTCGCTAATATGTATATTTGCAAAAAACTCAAATCAAGTCAAACAATGGAACAAAACTGGAAAACAACACTGAGCAACAATCTCAACCTTCTGGGGCATCGTAACTGGATTGTAGTCACCGATATGGCATATCCCCTGCAGTCAAATCCGGGCGTAACCACCCTTTTCGCAAACGAAGATTTCGCCAAAGTAGTGGAACGCACCCTGAGAATGATAGAAGAAGCCCCTCACGTACGCGCCCATATATATGTAGATGAGGAACAGCACGCAATGTCCGACCGTCTTTGCGACGGCTGGAGCGCATATCAGCACTCTCTCGCCGACGCCGTTGGCAACAACGAGATAAACTATCTTCCTCATGAAGAACTGATACACCGCCTCGACACCGTAAGCTCCACCTTCAACGCCATCATCATCAAAACCCCGCTCACAATCCCCTACACCTCCGTATTCCTCGAACTCGACTGCGCCTACTGGGACGCCGCCCGCGAAAAAGAAATCCGCAAGTAATAGCAACAGTCCTACAGCTTTAGGGGTCATCCATTTTTATCCTTTTTAGTATCTAATTTGTCTAAAACAACAGAATTTCATTAATCAAGAGATTCTTTGAAATAGCGAGGAAGACGCATCGGAAATTTTGATGCGTCCTCCTGATATAAAGTAACGGATTGGCCCACTGAAATATCCGGCGGACGAATGTGGAATTGCCCTGACAGAACGTCAGAAGTTGAACTGCTCGAGAGTGAGAGTGGCTACTTTCTCTATTTCAGGGACGAGGCGCTGGAAGTGGGAGGAAGCCATGTGGGCTTTGAGCGAGACTTCGTCTTATAGTTACAATATTTTCCGGGTAAAGGTCAGAATGATATACTTGTAGATCAAAGACGCGCATCTCCGACATGAGCGGCGACGCGCGTCTTCTTATCTGTTATTTCACTTTCTCGAATCTAACCATATCTGATTACCAGAATTTTAGGATTGCATGGTGCAAATACGGACATTCAAGTTCATAGGAATGACAGCGGTTACTTTGTCGTTTTTGAGTCTCATCTTGTTTCTTCCCATTCCTTTTTAACTCGCTCGACTTCCGCGATCAACTGCTGCTCTGTGGGAAGATAGAGTTGATATTTAGATGCAACAATTGTGTTATTGTCCGAGGGAAGGGTCATCTTAACCAATGTGTCGTTTTTGGCAGTGCATAGCAATATGCCGATTGTGGGATTCTCCTCCGGGAGTTTCTCAGTACGGTCGTAGTAATTGACATACATCTGCAATTGTCCCAGATCCTGATGAATTACCTCGCCTGTCTTTAACTCAAAAATTACGAACCGGCGAGCAAGACGGTTGTAAAAGACTAAGTCGATGAAAAACTCGTCATCTTCGAGTAATATCCTTTTTTGCCTGGCGACGAAAGTAAAGCCATTGCCCAGTTCAAGTATAAATTCCTGAAGGTGATTGATTAATTCTGTTTCAAGGTCACTCTCGTAGTAATGTGCTTTCTTTTCCAAACCCAGGAATTCCAAAACCATTGGATCCTTAACAATTTCCTGCGGGGCTTCGGGTGCTCTCTCTTTCCGCGCCATTGCGAGCACAGATTCTTTATCATTGCTAAGGAGCAAGCGTTCATATAGCATCGAATTGATCTGACGTTGCATCTGGCGTGCAGTCCAGCAATTACTTGCCGCTTCAAGCTCGTAATATTCACGCTTGTCTTTGTCTGGAATTTGAATTAATGCACGATACTGAGTCCAGTTGAATTGTGAACGCAGTGCGTTCACTTTTGGGTATTCCAGGAAAAACTGCCTTGCAAAATTAAGCTGACGATAGCTAAAACCACTTCCGTATTCGGGTTCTATCTCTTGGGCAAGATTCTTTATAAGACCTTTACCATACTCAGCACGCGCACTCCCGCCCTGTTCTTCCTCTACTATACGGCGTCCTATTTGCCAGTACATCTGTACGCGACAAAAGTCAACTGAGCGGACAGCATTAGAGCGAGAGGTTTCTATAATCGAGCGTATTTCTGATACTAAATTCTTCATGGGTTTATAATGACGGTGTGTCAGTTACTTTGCAAACGACAAATTGATAGCCTTAGGGGTGATGGGAGTCTTGCCAGAACCATTAGGCCCGGCAATCACAATTAGAACTGGCTTATGTTCACTTGCTACCATTGCGAAGCCTGTTTATGGTTTCTTCAACTCTTGCACGAGCTTCATGTGAAGCAGCCTCAATCCCGGCAGCCACGCGCTCGGCAGCACGGCGGGTACTTTCGCGGGCATCCTCGGCGACCTCACGCATAATCTGAGCCATGCGCTCGTCGCCCGGCTCCTCCATCGACGTCAGGCGATAACTATTCATCTGCTCTTCCGACATAGTATAATCTTTTCTTATTCAACGCCAAAGTTACGAAAAAGTCCATAAGTTCTCAGCTATTATTCCATTATTATCATTTTCATCTTCAAGAAAGCTTTTCAATCTGTCGTGAAAAACAGCAATCTTCTCAGGACGAAATCACAAGAAAAAAGCGAGGAGGACGCATCGGAAATTCTGATGCGCCCTCCTGCTATAAAGTAACGGATACCTCCACTGAAATATCCAGCTATCAAAATCGAAATTGCCTAAGCAGAGATCAGAAGTTGAACTGCTCGAGGGTGAGGGTGGCCACTTTCTCTATTTCGGGGACAAGGCGCTGGAAATGGGAGGAAGCCATGTGGGCTTTGAGCGAGGCTTCGTCTTTCCAGGTCTCATAGATCATCAGGCGGTCAGTGTTGGTTAGCGAACCCAGAAGATCATACTCCACGCATCCTTCGTCATGGAGGGAAAGTTCAACGAGTTCTTTTGCCAGTGCGATTGCCTTACAGCGGTTTTCTTCAGTTTCGGCGATAAGGCCGCAGTTAAGTCGTATCATAGTCGCAGTAATTTTTGAATTTTAGTCTTAGAAAAAAAGACACGCATCCTTTGGGATGACCCGGGACGCGTGTCTTCTGAATTGTTATATGTCTATCTCACTATATCTTCTATAGCTTACTTGACCTCTTCGAAATCAACGTCAACGGGACCGTCGGAGTTACCGCCCTGCTGCTGAGGACCGCTCTGCTGCTGGGCGCCGGCCTGCTGCTGGGCCTGAGCCTGGGCATTGAGGATATCCTGCTGTGCGGCGCCGAACGAAGTCTCGATAGCCTTAATGGCGGCGTCGATACCGGCGATATCCTGAGCCTTGTGAGCTTCCTTGAGCTGGGTAAGAGCTGTTTCGATAGGAGCTTTCTTGTCGGCGGGAATCTTGTCGCCGAGTTCGCTGAGCTGCTTCTCGGTCTGGAAGATTATGGCGTCGGCCTGGTTGAGCTTGTCTACGCGTTCTTTTTCCTTGGCGTCGGCAGCGGCATTGGCGGCAGCCTCGTCCTTCATGCGCTGGATTTCAGCGTCGGTAAGACCGCTTGAAGCTTCGATTCGGATGCTCTGTTCCTTGCCTGTGGCTTTATCCTTGGCCGATACATTGAGGATACCGTTGGCGTCAATCTCGAAAGTAACCTCGATCTGAGGTATGCCACGGGGTGCGGGAGCTATTCCGTCAAGATGGAACTTGCCGAGGGTCTTGTCGTCTTTTGCCATGGGGCGCTCGCCCTGAAGAACGTGGATTTCAACCGAAGGCTGATTGTCGACAGCGGTTGAGAAAGTCTCGCTCTTGCGGGTAGGAATGGTGGTATTGGCCTCGATAAGTTTGGTCATCACGCCACCGAGTGTCTCGATACCTACCGACAGAGGAACCACGTCAAGCAGAAGGACGTCCTTCACGTCGCCTGCAAGCACACCGCCCTGGATGGCAGCGCCTACAGCCACAACCTCGTCAGGATTTACACCCTTTGAAGGTGCTTTGCCGAAGAACTTCTGCACAATCTCCTGAACGGCGGGAATACGGGTCGAACCGCCCACAAGAATCACTTCGTCGATATCGCTCGGTTTCAGACCGGCGTCCTTGAGGGCCTGCTCGCAGGGAGGAATGGTGGCCTGGATGAGTTTGTCGGCCAGCTGCTCGAATTTAGCGCGGGTAAGGGTCTTTACAAGGTGCTTTGGAATACCGTTTACCGGCATGATATACGGAAGGTTGATTTCGGTGGAAGTGGTGCTTGAAAGCTCGATTTTTGCTTTTTCAGCAGCTTCCTTCAGACGCTGGAGAGCCATAGGATCCTTACGCAGGTCTATGCCCTCTTCTTTCTGGAACTCATCGGCCAGCCAGTCGATGATCACGTGGTCGAAGTCATCACCGCCGAGGTGGGTATCGCCGTTGGTCGACTTAACTTCAAACACGCCTCCGCCAAGTTCGAGGATGGAGATATCGAATGTACCGCCACCGAGGTCAAACACGGCAATCTTCTGATCCTTGTTGGCTTTGTCAAGGCCATAGGCAAGGGCAGCTGCTGTAGGCTCGTTTACAATTCGTTTAACGGTAAGACCGGCAATCTCGCCGGCTTCCTTCGTGGCCTGACGCTGCGAATCGTTGAAGTAAGCAGGAACGGTAATCACAGCTTCGGTAACGGACTGTCCGAGATAATCCTCGGCAGTCTTCTTCATCTTCTGAAGAATCATGGCAGAAATTTCCTGCGGGGTATATTCGCGGCCGTCAATGTCAACGCGCGGCATATCATTGGCGCCGCACACTACCTTGTAAGGCACGCGTTTGATTTCATCGGCAACCTGCTGGCAGTTCTCGCCCATGAAGCGTTTGATGGAGTAGATGGTACGTTTAGGATTCGTGATGGCCTGACGTTTGGCAGGGTCACCCACTTTGCGCTCGCCGCCGTCTACAAACGCTACGATAGACGGCGTGGTGTTACGGCCCTCGCTGTTAGGTATTACAACGGGGTCTTTTCCTTCAAGAACGGCTACACACGAGTTGGTGGTGCCAAGGTCAATGCCTATTATTTTTCCCATAATTAAAATGATTTATGTTGTTTCTGAATTTCGGTTGATTAAAAAGTTGACTGCGGAACCGTCCGGGCTTTGCTGCCCTTTCGGTTTCGTCACTAATAAAAACAAATTTTATGCCAAAAAGGTTGAAGCGGACTGATTAAGTTTATTTTCAAGCGGTTATTTATTTTTCAGGGCGGCAGAAGGGGTGACAGCACTGACATATCGGGTATGACACTGTGTCAGCAACTATTTTTTGATATATTTCATGTTTTTATATTATTATGGAGAAAAAACGGTCAAAAAGAGTCGCAAACCCCGAAAAAACATTAAATTTGCGAAAAAATACGGCTCTCTGTGTGCCGGTAATTTTGCTATATCTAAATCAAAATCATATTAAAAATGGACATTTCACACATTGAACATGTAGGCATCGCCGTTACGAGCCTCGACGAAGCTATTCCTTTCTACGAGAATATGCTTGGTTTCAAATGCTTTGCAATCGAAGAAGTTCCAGACCAGAAAGTCCGCACAGCTTTCTTCAAAGTAGGTCAGACCAAGATTGAGCTCCTCGAAGCCACCGCTCCCGAGAGCGCCATCGCCAAGTTCATTGCCAACAACGGCGGTCGCGGAGGCATCCAGCACATAGCTTTTGCTGTGGAAGACGGTGTGGCCAACGCTCTTGCAGAAGTTGAGGAAAAAGGCGGCCGCGTAATCGACAAAGCTCCCCGCAAGGGTGCCGAAGGTCTGAATATAGCCTTCCTTCATCCCAAGACAAGTGCCGGCACTCTCGTTGAACTTTGCGAGGACCCCAACAAATAATCCGAATATTTAAACCAGATATTTGCGGGATGACGGACACCACACTATCGTTGCTGCCGCCTCCCGCATTTCATTTATAAAGAAAACTGAAATGAGCAATCAGCTTGAAAAAGTACAGGAACTCATAGCCCTTCGCAATGAGGCTCGCCTCGGTGGCGGCGAAAAAGCCATCCAGAAACAGCATGAACGTGGCAAATACACCGCACGCGAACGCATTGCCCAGCTCCTCGACGAAGGTTCGTTTGAGGAAATCGACATGTTTGTACGTCACCGCTGCTACAACTTCGGCCAGGAGAAGAAAAGCTTCCTCGGCGACGGCGTTGTGACCGGCTATGGCACAATCGACGGACGTCTGGTATATGTCTTCGCTCAGGACTTCACCGTTTTCGGTGGTTCGCTCAGCGAGACCATGGCCCTCAAAATCTGCAAAATCATGGACATGGCCATGAAG
>VSPV01000031.1:3235-21525 GCA_009775605.1 Paramuribaculum sp. | reverse complement strand
TGAAACCCATCGAAAGCACCGGCGCTGAGTTCGACTCCGAGCTCCACGAGGCCATCGCCATGGTTCCCGCCCCCTCTGAGGACCTGAAAGGAAAAATTATCGACACCCCCACCAAAGGCTACACCATCAACGACAAAGTGCTTCGCCATGCCAAGGTCGTTGTCGGCCAGTAACCTTTCTCCCGTTCGTAAATATTAAAGATACAGAAGATGTCAAAAAGAGATTACTATGAAGTGCTTGGCGTCAGCAAATCGGCCACTCCCGAGGAGCTGAAGAAAGCCTATCGCGCTCTCGCCATAAAATATCACCCCGACCGCAACCCCGACAACAAAGAAGCTGAAGAGAAGTTCAAAGAGGCGGCCGAGGCCTACGACGTGCTTTCCGATCCCGACAAACGCGCCAAATACGACCAGTTCGGCCACAACATGGGTCCGCAGGGCTTCGGGGGCGCCGGCGGTGGCGGCTTCTACAGCTCCGGCGGCATGTCTATGGAGGATATCTTCTCCGCTTTCGGCGATATTTTCGGAGGTGGAGGCGGAATGCACTTCGGCGGATTCGACATGGGCGGCTTCGAAAGCGCCGGAGCCGGCTACGGCCACTCTCCCCGCAAGCGCACCCGCCGCGGCGACGACCTGCGAATCACCCTCAAGCTCACCCTTGAGGAAATCGCCACGGGCGTCAACAAGACCCTCAAGCTCAAAAGCTATGCGAAATGCGACGCCTGCAACGGCACCGGCGCCAAGGACGGCACCTCGTTCAAGACCTGCCCCACCTGCCACGGAACCGGCACCGTCACGCGCGCGCAGCAGACACCCTTCGGCATCCGTCAGAGCCAGGCCATCTGTCCCGAATGCGACGGCGAGGGTAAGATCATCGACCAGAAATGCCCCCAGTGCGGCGGCACAGGCACGCAGTATAAAGACCAGACCATCTCATTCAAGATCCCCGCAGGCGTCACCGATGGAATGACCCTTACCGTCAAAGGCAAAGGCAACGCGCCAATGCACGGAGGCGTCAACGGCGACCTCCTCGTGGTTATCGAAGAGCTTAAGCACCCGCAGCTCCTGCGCGACGGCAACGACATCATCTACAACCTGATGCTCGACATCCCCACCGCCACCCTCGGCGGTTCGGCCGAAATCCCCACCCTCACAGGCAAAGTAAGAGTCAAAATCCCCGCAGGCACCCAGCCCGGCAAGATACTCCGTCTGCGTGGCAAAGGACTTCCCGCCTACGGCGAATCCGCAACCGGCGACGAACTCGTCAACGTAATGGTCTACATTCCCGAGCACCTCGACGAAAGCGAAAAAGCCACCTTCGAGTCCCTCCGCGACAAACCCAACCTCCAGGCCAGCGACGCCGTCAAAGAAAGCATCTTCTCCAAACTCCGCCACGTCTTCGACTGACCTCCTCCCTCGACCAATCTTCCATAAACCCATCAAATAACATCACGGCGGCGTGTCACGATCCACATCCTGACACGCCGCTTCTGTTTTTCGGTTCGCATCAAGACAGGAGAACACGTCCCTCCCCTTTTACACTCTACTGATTTGGATTCTCAAAAAATAATCGTAAATTTGTATAATAGCCAATCAAATTAGATGATTACAGGAATAATAAAGAATCAGATAGACCAGATTTGGGACATATTCTGGGAAAGCGCCGGCATCACCAATCCGATGACCGTACTTGAACAAATGACGTATCTTTTCTTCATCAAGATGCTTGACGATGCACAGAGACAGCGCGAGTCACTGGACTCTCAGCTCGATTTGCCGCATGCCTCCGACGACACATTTGCATACGGGACCTGGCATAATCCCGAAACTAATGAGGATGTTCCCGTAAACAATCTTCGTTGGCATGTCTTTAAGCATATGGAGCCGGAGACAATGTATCGCACCGTTCAGCGTGATGTCTTCCCCTACATTAAGACTCTGAACCGCGGTGAAGATTCGGCTTATTCCCGTTTCATGGGCAATGCCAACTTCCTTATTGCCTCGCCTCGCGCCCTCGTGAAGATTGTTGACGGCATCGACACTCTCGAAATGAACGACCGCGACACAATGGGCGATGTCTACGAGTATATCCTTGGGAAAATGGCGGCAAGTGGCAAAAACGGTCAGTTCCGCACTCCCCGCCATATTATCCGTATGATGGTAGAACTGATGCGTCCTACACTCAACGATACAATCTGCGATCCTGCAATGGGAAGTGCCGGTTTTATCGTCGAGACCGCGAAATACATCAAAGACCATTACTCGGCTGATCTGATGAAGAAGCAGTATGACGAGCATTTCCGCAATACAATGCTCCACGGCTTCGATACCGACCAGACAATGCTTCGTATCGGTGCCATGAACCTAATGCTTCATGACATCAACAACCCTGATGTTGCTTTCCGCGATTCACTCTCGACGGACAACACGGACTGCGACCGCTATACACTCATTCTCGCAAATCCACCCTTTGCCGGGAACCTCGACTATGAAGCCGTGTCGAAATCACTCCTTGCAATTGCCAAGACCAAAAAGACTGAGCTGCTTTTCCTCTCGCTTTTCATTCGCTCTCTCGCCATAGGGGGCCGTTGCGCTTCCATCGTTCCCGACGGCGTATTGACAGGCGGTTCCAACGCACATAAAACTATCCGCAAAGCCATAGTGGACGACAACCGCCTTGAAGCTGTTATCTCCATGCCTTCGGGAGTATTCCAGCCTTATTCAGGCGTCTCCACCGCCATACTTATCTTTACAAAGACCGGAGCCGGAGGCACTGACAAAGTATGGTTCTATAATATGAATGCTGACGGCTATTCGCTCGACCAAAAGCGTACCGAGATTGCCGAAAACGATATTCCCGACATCATCACCCGTTTCCATGCTCTTTCTGGCGAAACAAACCGCAAGCGAACCGACCAGTCTTTTTTTGTGCCGGTAGAGGAAATCCGCGAACATGGTTACGAACTCGCATTCAACACTTACAAAGAAACCGTTCGCAAAATAGTGGAATACGAAGCTCCCGAAGTTCTGATAAGCCGAGCAGCCGCTCTTTCTGCCCGCATCTCCTCCGGCATCCAGTCCCTCCATGAATTAATCCATAATAATTAACTTCCAATAGGCCCTATTCGCCCCATTGGCCCTATCCCCTCTCCCCCTATGCCAAAAACATTCCTTCAACAGAAAGGCAACTATAGAGATCTCATTGCATTCCAGAAAGCGGAATGTATCTACGATATCACCTACTATTTTGCCCACAAATATCTCCGAAGCAACGACCGCACCGTCGACCAGATGGTGCAGGCAGCCCGTAGCGGCCGTCAGAATATCGCCGAGGGATGCGAAGGGGGAACCGCTTCTACCGAAAGTGAAATCAAGCTTCTCACGGTTGCAAAGGCAAGTCTCCAGGAACTGCTGCTGGACTACGAGGACTATCTCCGCGTCAGAAACCTTACCCTTTGGGATCTCAATTCTGAAAAGGCAGTTCAAACAAGACGAGTCTGTGCCAGCCATAACGATTCCGCTTTTTATCGTGAGGCGATAAAACTGAGAAGTGATGAAACAATCTGCAATATCGCAATAACACTGATTCATCAGGCTGATGTTCTCCTCAGAAAATATATCGAAAGGCTTCAGGCCGATTTTTTAGAAACCGGAGGCATTAAAGAACAGATGTTCCATGCCCGCATTAACTACCGCAACTCCAATAAATCATGAAGCACAACTGGGAATATAAGAGACTTGGCGATGTTTGCGAGAAAGGCTCTTCGAACCTTATACAAAAAAATCTTGAATTTTCAGACACTGGTTTTGATGTGTTTGGCGCGTCGGGAAGTCTTGGAAAAATAAGTTATTACCAGCAAGAAAAACCATATATTGGTATTGTTAAGGATGGATCAGGCGTAGGCAGATGTAATGTATATCCGGCCAAGTCTTCTTTAATTGGAACTATGCAATATATCCTTGCTAAAGATACCGTGACAAATTCTTTTCTCTGCTATTTACTTAAATCCCTTAATTTGAGTAAGTATGTAAATGGGGCTGCTATTCCTCACATATATTTCAAAGATTATAAAAAAGAGATTGTTCCCGTGCCACCAAAGGAGGTACAGAAACAAATTGTGACAGAGCTTGACAAGATAAATGAAGTTATCGAAGATTGCCACGAATTACTACGCAACCTCGACGCTCTATCCCTTTCTCTTTTCTACGACTTCTTCGGCGACCCAATCACCAACCCCAAAGGCTGGGAAACTTCTAAATTCGAATCTTTATGTAAATTAAGCGCCGGAGGTGATAAGCCATCCGACACCCAAAAAGACAAGTGTGAAGAAAAGATGATTCCTGTTTATTCTAATGGGATTGAGAATGAAGGTCTCTATGGTTATACTTCTCAACCTCGGATAATAGAACCTTCTGTAACCATTTCCGGACGAGGAACTCTTGGAGTTCCATTTGTAAGAAAAAAACCATTTGTACCAATTATTAGACTGATTGTAGCAACCCCAATGTCTAATATGAATATTACATTCCTATTTTACCTTATAAAACTTCTGAACCTAAAAGGGAAGGGAGCCGCTATACCTCAACTTACAGTACCCATGATAAAAGATTTGCTTCTTCCGGTTCCACCTCTTTCTCTACAGGAAATGTTTTCCTCACTCATCGAGCGAATAGACGCACAGAAGAAAGCAGTAGAGGAGACTATAGCGAACCTGCAAACGCTCCTCGACAGCCGCATGGACTATTGGTTTAATTAAAAACTCTCCGCTATGCTTAATTTCGACTACCTTAAACAGATACCCGAACTCGCTCCGCTGCATCATCTTTGCGACCTATGCGAACAGAGGCAATACACCGAACCCGATTCCGCCGCCATAAATGCACGCAAGGCTCTTGAATGGATTGTCAAGGCCATATATAAAATGAAAGGCGTCGAGCCCGGCGAACGAACATCGCTCCTTCAGCTCACAACTGCTGATGTATTCGCCGATTTTATAGCCGATCCTGAATTGATGAAAGCAGTCCATTGGATCAGAAAAGTCGGTAATCTGGCCGCCCACGATGGCAAGGTGACGCGCAGCGATGCATTCTTTACCACACTCAACCTCTATAACCTCATTAGCGGTGTGCTTCTCAAGCTGCGAGTATTCGAGAGCATCCCCCCGTTTGACAAGTCGCTTCTTCCCAAAGAACCGACTATAATCCAATCCCCTATTGGCCATATTAGCCCTATTGGCCATATTAGCCCTATTGGCCATATCGAGAGCATTGTCACTCCCGAAGCCATAGCCGAAGCCCCCTCTGTCAAGCCCGAGCTTTACTGGGGCGACATCTCAGAAGCAGAAACACGCCGCCGCTATATCGACCTCATGCTCAGTGAGGCCGGCTGGGACGTTCTCGAGAATGAAGGTGACATCCAACCTGGTAAAGCCTGCGTTGAAATCGAAGTTGCAGGGATGCCCAACAACGCTGGTAAAGGCTATGCCGACTATGTGCTGTTCGGTACTGACGGTAAACCTCTCGCAGTAATTGAAGCGAAACGCACAAGCAAAGACCCCAATATAGGAAAGCATCAGGCGGAACTTTACGCCGAAAGCCTCGAAAACCGCTACGGTGTTCGTCCCGTAATCTACTATACCAACGGTTACGAAATCTATTGCATCGACGGACTTGGCTATCCGGCTCGTCGCCTCTATGCATTCCACAGTATAAAGGATTTGGAGGTGATTATGTCACGCCGCGCATCATGGGGGAATATTTTGGATTTCTCGGTTAAGGATGAAATCACAGACCGCTACTATCAGAAGCGCGCCATCAAGGCGATGTGTGAATGGTTCAATGCCAGGCATCGTCGCGGCTTGCTCGTTATGGCTACCGGTACCGGCAAAACAAGAACTGCCATCTCTCTTGTTGATGTTTTACAGCGCAACAACTGGATAAAAAACACCCTCTTTATTGCCGACCGCACCTCACTGGTAAATCAGGCTGCCCGCAGTTTCTCCAAGCTCCTCCCCAATACCTCGGTAACGGTATTGAGCGACAAGAACGCTGACATTGATCCCAACGCCCGAATTACCTTCTCCACATATCAGACTATGATCAACTATATCAACACCGACCATAAACCTTACAGCGTCGGTCGTTTTGACCTTATAATCATTGATGAGGCCCATCGCTCTGTGTTCGGAAAATTCGGCGACATATTCCGTTACTTTGACTCTCTGCTCGTGGGACTGACCGCCACACCGCGCGAACAGGTTGATAAGTCCACCTACGAGCTTCTGCATCTTGAAGGGGGTGAACCGACGGATTATTATGAATACAAGACTGCCATAGAAGATGGCTACCTTGTGGATTACAAGGGATTTATCCGGGGTTCAAAAGTGGTGAACGAAGGAATCAGATATAATGACCTCTCCGACTATGAAAAGCAACAGCTTGAACAGGTCTGGGAATACGAGCAGGCAAGTAAAGACCCCGCAGATGACTGGGAACCCCGCGATATCGGCGAACAGGAGATATACCAGTATATCTATAATACCGATACCATTGACAAAATGCTTCAGGGCCTGATGGAAAACGGACTGAAAGTGCAGTCCGGCGAACTGATAGGCAAGACAATAATCTTCGCCATGAATTCCAGAACGGCCCGACTCATTGTTGAACGCTTCAACATTCTTTATCCTGAATACGGCAACGGATTCTGCGAGCAGATTGACTACTCCATCAATTATTCGCAAGACATTATCGACCGTTTCTGCCTGCGCGACAAAATGCCGCAGATTGCGGTATCAGTCGATATGCTCGATACCGGCATAGATGTCCCTGACATTCTTAACCTTGTTTTCTTCAAACGTGTCCGTTCGCGTATAAAGTTCATGCAGATGATCGGACGCGGCACCCGTCTGAGCTCCGACATATTCGGCACAGGAGAAGACAAAAAGATATTTTATATTTTTGACTGGGGAGGCAACTTCAAATATTTCGGCGAGAATCCAAAAGAAGGAAAGTCTATCAGAGCACTCTCGCTCACGGAGCGGCTGTTTGGCGTTCGCGCCGACATGGCCTGCGCGCTCCAAGCCCCACAGTTTCAGGCCGATGATTTTGCAAAGAGCCTTCACGATGACCTGAAGGATATTCTTCATTCGGAGGTCGTTAAACTTGATGACGCCCACATCTCAGTCCGCAACCACTGGCCTGCAGTGAGCAAATTCCGCGACACCGCTTCATGGCAATACATCTCTGAGATAGACGTACTCACCTTGAAGAATGAAATAGCGCCCCTTCTGCCGAAATCTCTTGAAAACGAACTTGCCAAAAAGTTCGACCTGCTTTCCCTCTATGTCCAGCTCGGACTGGTGAATGAAAACTTCGACAGCTATCGCCACGAAGAACAGATTATTTTAATTGCCGAAGCACTCCGCAAGCGCGCCACCATCCCCGATATACAGGCAAAAATGCCGCTGCTCAATGAGATTGTAGCCTCGGCATTCTGGGAAAATAAGACTCTTGCCTCAATAGAGAATATGCGCAGACAGGTCCGCGATTTGCTCAAATATCTTGTAGGCGACAGCAGCAAAACATTCACGGTAACTATCGAGGATGAAATTACCGACGGAGGCGTATCAGGAAAAATCAACACCGACGTGAGCTACCGCGAGAAAATCATCGACTTCCTGAACCAGCAAAGCAATCATCCGGTTTTACAGAAAATTAAAAATCTCGAACTCCTTTCTTCTGAGGACATTGACGAACTGGAACGCATACTTTGGCACGAACTCGGCACTAAAGAGGACTATGAACGTTATCTGCGCCGTGAGCAAATGACCACCGACATTCCCGTGGCGGCATTTATCCGCAAGATGGTGGGACTTGACCGTCGGAAAGCAATAAGCCTGTTCTCCGATTATATTTCCGCCAACTCGCTCACTGCCGAGCAGGAGGAGTTCATCAACAATATTCTCAATTACGTCTGCCAGAACGGTGACATGGAAAAGAGCGTGTTCCGCGATAACCGCCTCTTCCGTGAATCTCTTCTTAAATATTTCCCGAATAAAGCGGCCCAGGTCGCCCAATTCGTGGCAATGCTTCACGACGCAATTACCGCCGCGTGACCCATGCACCCACAACCGTTATGCGACCAACCATGTAATTATTACATTTAAAAATGAGCAAGAAATCTATTCGCTTTTTCAATGATCGCGAGGTGCGTGCGGTCTGGGATGACGAGAATAACTGCTGGTGGTTTTCGGCTACGGATGTGGTGCGCGCTATCAATGATGAGCCGGATTATACCAAGGCCGGTAACTACTGGCGTTGGCTCAAGCGTAAATTGAAGCAGGAGGGCGTTCAACTCGTGAGCATTACTCACGGGTTCAAATTTGAGGCTCCTGACGGTAAACAGCGTATAGCCGATGTGCTGAATAGCGAGGGTGTGGGTCTTCTTGCAAAACATTATCCCAACAACAAGGCTACTAAGTTTCTTGACTGGTTTACTTACAGCGACAACACCATTGACGGTCAAAGCCGTAAAAAGGCATACACTCTGTTTGAGAGTGGATTGCTCAGTTCTCTTGAACCGGGCAGCATGAAATGTCTGCAACAGATTCACGCTTATTTGTTCGGAGGCTTATATGAATTTGCCGGACAGATAAGGAATAAGAATATCTCTAAGGGTGGATTCACGTTTGCCAACTGTCTACACTTCCCGACCATCATTCCGACCATTGAACATATGCCGGAAACCACACTTGACGAAATCGCAGATAAATATGTTGAGATGAATGTGGTGCATCCGTTTATGGAAGGAAATGGCCGGAGCACACGCATTTGGCTCGATCTGATGCTCCGTCGCTCATTGAAACGCTGTGTCGACTGGAGCAAGATCGACAAGAATGAATATCTTACCGCGATGCGTGAGAGCGTGGTTGATTCAACGCACATCAAAGCCTTGTTAAGCGGTGCGCTGACTGATAAAATCAACGACCGCGAGACGTTCATGAAAGGCATCGACTACTCATATTATTACGAAGAAGAATAAACATCATCCTTATGCGACCAATGAGAAAGGCCTCAAGGCAGAAAAGTGCTGAGTGGGCTCTTGAAGTTTTCGATAAAGCGCCGTTTGTTACCGTGAGTATGACGCGCCCCGACGGAACACCATATGGGCTGCCGCTTTCGCTCGTGCGCCGTGACGGGCAGACATTTTATTTTCATTGTGCTTCAGAAGGCGAAAAAATCGACTGCCTCAAGGCAAATCCCTTGGTGAGCCTGTCGGCCGTAAGCAAATGCACGCCCAAGTTTGAGGAAGAGAAGCTCAACTTCACCGAGCACTATCACTCTGCTGTAGCCATCGGTCGGGCGGAAACAGTTACCGACACTGCAGAAAAGACCGAGGCTCTGCGACTGCTCTGTCAGCGCTTTCTGCCAAAACATATGAATCATTTCGAGGAAGCCATCAACCGGAGTCTCGACCGCACAACAGTCATAAAAATCACCCTAACGGAACCGCCGGTAGGAAAATCCAAACAATAAAGACGAAGTCCCCACAGAGTGTCGTTATCCTTATCGCAACAACCTCCTTCGTCAATGAGGATACCGACGGCCGATACCCTCTCCTGTTAGGCAACAAAAAAAGCAGCCCGAAATGGACTGCTTTGTAGCGGGACCGAGAATTGAACTCGGGACCTCCGGGTTATGAATCCGACGCTCTAACCAACTGAGCTATCCCGCCATTTCTGATTTGCGGTGCAAAGTTAAGCCTTATTTTTATTTTATCCAAACTTTTCACACATTTTTTCCAAAACTCATCGGCAAACCCATTTTTCTTCAATCCAGAAGCCACTTTTTTGGGCTTATCCCGCATTTTTTCACTACCTTTGCACCCTGATTTTGGCACAAGCCCTTCTCTACAACCTCAATCAACAGTATATCAGAATGTTATCAGTAAATAATCTTGGCATACAATTCGGCAAACGCGTTCTTTTCCAGGATGTGAATATGAAATTCACTCCCGGCAACTGCTATGGAATAATCGGCGCTAACGGCGCGGGCAAATCCACCCTGATGCGCATTCTTTCCGGACAGCTCACCCCCACTCACGGCTCCGTCACCCAAGGCCCCGGCGAGCGCATGAGCGTGCTCGAACAGGACCACTTCAAATTCGACGACTGCACCGTGCTCGAGACAGTGCTGCGCGGCCATACCGTTCTGTGGGACATCATGCAGGAAAAAGACGCTCTGTATGCAAAGCCCGATTTCTCCGACGCCGACGGCATCCGCGCCTCGGAACTCGAAGAGAAATTTGCCGAACTCGAAGGCTGGAATGCGGAGGCCGATGCAGCCTCCCTCCTTTCAGGCCTCGGCATCAAGGAAGACAAGCATGGCATGCTAATGAAAGATATGCCCGCGAAAGATAAGGTACGTGTGCTTCTTGCCAAAGCCCTCTTCGGCAATCCCGACAATCTCCTTCTCGACGAGCCAACCAACGACCTTGACCTCGACACCGTTTCCTGGCTTGAAAATTACCTGTCGGAGTGCGAGACCACGGTTCTCGTCGTGAGCCACGACCGCCACTTCCTTGACGCAGTGTCAACCCACACTCTCGATATCGACTATAATAAGGTAACACTCTTTGCCGGTAACTACAGCTTTTGGTATGAATCCTCACAGCTCGCCCTGCGCCAGCAACAGCAGCAGAACAAGAAAGCCGAGGAAAAACGCAAGGAACTTCTGGAATTCATCCAGCGCTTCAGCGCCAACGTTGCCAAATCAAAACAGACAACCTCGCGCAAGAAAATGCTCGAGAAACTCAACATCGAGGAAATTCAGCCCTCCCAGCGCCGCTATCCGGGAATCATCTTCACCCCCTCGCGCGAGCCGGGCAACAAGATTCTCGAAGTCCATGGCCTAAGCGCATCCGTTGAGGGCAAGACTCTCTTCTCCGACGTGAATTTCCAGGTGGAGAAAGGCGACAAAATCGCATTCCTCAGCCGCGACCCACGCGCAATGACCGCCTTCTTCGAGATAATATCCGGCAACCGCAAACCGGATGCCGGCTCCTACGACTGGGGGCAGACCATCACCCCGGCATATCTCCCTCTCGACAATGCCGCATTCTTCAATACCGATCTCAACCTTGTTGACTGGCTCTGCCAGTTCAGCGACGACTCCAGCGAGATATACCTCAAAGGCTTCCTCGGCAAGATGCTTTTCTCCGGCGAAGAAGTCCTGAAGAAAGCCTCGGTGCTCTCCGGCGGTGAGAAAATGCGCTGCATGATAGCCCGCATGATGCTCCGCGATGCCAACACTCTTATTCTCGACTCCCCTACCAACCATCTCGACCTTGAGTCAATCCAGGCATTCAACAATACCCTGAGACTCTTCAAAGGCAACATTCTCCTGGCTAGCCACGACCACGAATTCATACAGACCGTCTGCAACCGCATCATCGAGCTCACACCCGGTGGCATCATCGACAAAATGTGTGAATACGACGACTATATCGTAGATCCCAAAGTGGCTGCCGCCCGCGAAAGGCTCTATGCCCTCTGACCGACCATTCATCTCTAAACCAAACAAACCCTGCCATACGGGTGTTAGGTTTTTATATTAACTAAATACAATTTCTTATGGTAAAACATGTTGTGACATTTCAGTTCTCTGGATCGCCGTCTGAACGAATGGCTCTTTCGACTTCATTCCGCGAGGCCCTCGTTCAATTGCCTTACGTGATTCCCGAACTGAAGTCCATTGAAGTAGGCATCAACGAAAATCCCGCCGAGAAATGGGACATGTGTCTGACCGCTTGCGTCGATACACTCGATGACGTGGCTGCCTACTCGGCTCATCCCGCCCATCAGAACGCCGTCGCAATCATCCGCGACCATCTCACGCAGCGTGCCTGTGTGGACTACAGCGTCTGACTCCCGCCGTCCACTTCCTCCCATCGGGGAAGTTCTCTTCTGAACGCATAGCTACCGTCCGTCCGCATCTCGCAGCAATAGTGCTGCATGCCGTTGCTGACTATCAGGAATCTCACTCCCAGCACCATATTATAGCGTGCTATCTGATCGAAAGTCTTCTGGCTTATGGCAACCGATGGCGCTTTGTATTCAACTATCACCGACGGAGACGCACAACGGTCATAGACCACGGTATCACACCTGCGTATCATTCCGTTGAACCGTAGCCCGATTTCATTCCCTATCCTGCTTCCGGGATAGCCCAGAGTCGATTTAAGCATGGCTACAAAACGTTGCCTCACCCATTCCTCGGGTGTGAGCGACACCCACCGCTCCCGACAGCAGTCGTAAATCCTCGTCTGCCCGCCGGGTTCTTTTTTTATGTGCAACTCAGCCGGAGGAAGATTCAACTCAGGATAAATCGCGCCGGCGCGTTCACAATTTTCGGCCATACCGTTTTTGCTGTCATTCATTTTTGCCATTCTTCATTTAATGAGTAAATTTACAAAAATTTATTCCATGGCAGCAACTTCCTCACCATCTTTCGCTCAGATTCATTCCGACATCAAGTCGCGCAAAATGGCGCCCGTGTATATCATCCACGGAGAAGAAAGCTTTTATACCGACCGTCTTGTGGAGGAATTCGAGAATCTTGTACCCGAAGAGGAGAGAGACTTCAACCTTTTTCAGCTTTACGGACCCGAATGCGACGCCGAAACTGTCACCCAGACCTGTCGCCGCTATCCCATGATGGCCGACCGTCTCGTAGTGATTCTGAAGGAAGCTCAGTCGGCAAGAGCCAACGTTCTTGATGCAATCGGGCCATACGTTGCCAATCCTAACCCATCCACAGTTCTGGTAATCTGTTTCCGCGGTCAGAAAGCAAAGGGAGCAAAACTCCTTGCAGCCGCCCGCGCGTCAAAAGCCGTGGTTTTCGAATCAAAGCGTATTTACGAGAACGCTCTTCCTGCCGCCGTCACTGCCATGGTCAAGGAACTTGGGCTGAATATCGAGCCGCAAACGGCTGCAGTGCTTGCCGACCATATAGGCCTCGACCTTTCCAAAGTCTATAACGAGGTGAAAAAGCTTGCCATGATTCTTGGCAAAGGCTCCATGATTACACCACAGGCCATTGAACTGCATGTGGGCATTTCACGAGAGTTCAATAACTTCGAGCTCGTCGACGCTATTGCCGCGCGCGACGTAAAAAAGACCTATACCATCATAAACTATTTCCGGGCCAATCCGAAAAGCAATCCGGCAGTGCTCACATCCACCGCCCTGTTCAGCTTCTTCTCCAATCTTCTTGCCGTGCAGTTTACCCGCGATAAGTCACAGCACTCACTCATGGAGACCCTCGGCATAAAGTATCCCCGGCAGCTCGACCGCTATCTGCTCGCCATGAAAAACTATAATGCCTACCATTCCATTGAAATCATTCAGGAACTGAGGCGCTTCGACGCACGCAGCAAAGGAATAGGCAGCCGACAGAATGAACACGACCTCCTGCAGGAACTCGTGTTCCACATTCTCAACTGCAAAGGCGATATAAGCTTCTGATATATCGGTGTCTTATTTCAGATGGAAATAATACCCGAGACTCGCTATTATGGAAGTGCCGCGCGAGGCTGAAAATTCGTCGCGTTTGCTTGATGAATAAATATTCCCCAGACCGTAATAGTATCTGCCCTCGATAAATATGGAATTCCTGCGCCCGATTTTCAGCTCGCAGCCCAGACCGGCAGTGATTCCATAATCTACCTTATTCTTGATTTCCATTTTCATCTGGTTCACATGTCGGTTTTCCAGCGGAAAACCCTCCACCGACGCGGGATCTTCATAATTGAAATTTGAAGATATATTGTCACCGATCATATAGCCAACCACCGGGCCCAGATTCACGAACCCTTTCACCTTTTCTCCCCCGAAATAAATGTGGGTAAGCAACGGCATCTGTATATATGTAAGCTTTCGGCTATATTTGAAGTCTGTTTCTTCAAAGTTTTCACTCCATCCGCGCTGCTCAACGGTCAGTTCACCTATCAGGCCGAAAAACTTCTCTTCGGTATACCTGAAAGACACTCCGGCCATTATACCCTGCACCATTTTCTGTTCGATGCCCGGCGTAAAAGCCATCTGGGAGAACGTAACGCCCCCCTTTCCGCCTATTGCGAAATGTGGTTCATATTTGCGCTGCGCAGTCATGGTTGCAGCCGACAGAACCAACGCTATGGCCGTTGTTACCCTTAGAATTCCTTTGTGCATGGCTTACAGTGTTATTTTAACCACCGCATCGGTTCCCGGGCGGTAATTCAGGAAGAAGAGACAGTTGTTGACAAGGCCTCCTCGGGGCATTCTTATGAAACTGAAACCGTTCTGCACCCCGGTATACTGAGGTGTATAGCGTGAGAAATCACCTTCGTTGGCTTTCAGAGCCGGGATAAGATACATGCCGGCATCGAAACCGAGCAATCCCTGACGGGGTACATACTGTGCCATTCTCGCTCCGTACCAGCGATAAAACTGGTCGTCGATTGCCCGCGTGGAATAGTCGTCGGGAGCAGTGAAGAATCGCGAGAAAACGTAAGCATCGACCTTATGCATGCCGTCGAGGGTTTCTCCACGGAACGTAGTCCACTCGGGATATCCCCACACAACCGCTCCGTGCCCCCCGGTCTGCTCTTTAAACGAGGCCAGAGCCGGGAGAATCCTGTTAAGTTCCGCCTGCTTTGAAGTCACAGGAATGAACGCATATTTTTTGCTCCGGTCGAGGTCGGTAAAATCTTTCTCTCCCAAATTGCCCGAAAAACTGATTTCGAGAACCTCGCGCCCGGCTCCTCTGAATGCAGATGCAAGGCTTTTGGTAAACTCGATTTTATCCACCGGACCGTCGGTCCGCGTAAGAATCACGGGAATATATCCTTCAAATTTCTTCACAAGATAATCAATGGCCTTCCCATACATCATCTCATGCGGGATATTGGCCTGAAGCACTTTCGCATTATCATTGTATTCGGTGCTCTTTACCACGAAAAGATTAAGGATATCTATATTGTTCACCATACCGTAATTGTTGAACAATGAAAGATGCTCCTGATTGTCGGGGGCAATTATCAGGTTGGCACTCTTAAGTTCGGGATTCGACAATATCCGGTTGACCCCTGCCAGAGTTCCTTCGGTGTCGTATGTCTGAATCTTGATCGGTGCCCCGATATTACGGAGAGAATCCACAGCTATCAGAAACCCTTTATAGAACTCAGTATAGAGCTGGGCCTGACGCGAACGGTTTTCCTCATTGAGCATAAACGGCAATGCAACTGCTATATTGATGGATTTTCCTTCTGTACTGTCACTGCTCATGCCAGCAGTCCCCTGCATATTTGCATCCACTGACGGCATCGGCGTCGTCTCCGATTCTGTTTTCGGGGTCGTAGCCACTGCCTGCGCCATTATAGGAATGTTTATGATCATATCCTCCCGCAGCATCTCCACCCCGGGATTAACCCTCTGCAGCTCACCTACAGTAGTTCCGAATCTGTCTGCAATACCATAGAAGGTATCATGAGCATGCACTCTGTAGGTAACGGTATTCACGTCAGAAGTTACCGGAAGTTCGGGCCGAACGTTTTTTTCATCTCTAACAGGCATTGATTCCTTTGCGGCGGCAACGGTTTCGCCTGATACCGATGGCGTGGCCTCGCTGAGGCGGATAACCTGACCCGCTTTGTAATCACGCTCATCAAGGCCTGGATTAGCGGCAAGAAGAGCGGCCACCGTGGTATTGTTGTCACGTGCTATCTGATACAAGGTTTCATGAGGGGCAATCTCATGGGTGCCCTCAGCGGAATGCTGGCGTGCGGGATTTCCTGTTGCGGCGTACGCTCCTTCGGAGGCTTCTGTTCCTTTAGAGAGTCTCACAGTCTGGCCTGCCTTCAGGCCGTCAAGAGCCTCAGGATTGAGGGCATAAAACTCATCTGTAGTCAGACCGAATTTTTTACTGATACCGTATGCGGTTTCCTTTTTCCCGACCACATAGGTCCACGGACGTACCGACTGATTTTTTTCATCGACAGGAAAATACAGCATTTGCCTGGCTTTCAGACCGTCGGCCGCATCCGGATTATACTTCAGAAGTTCCTCGCGGCTCACCCCGAAACGTCGGCAAAGGGAATACACCGTTTCTTTTGGCTGCACCTCATAATAATAGCAATCCCGGCCTCCGACCTTCGTCACAGGAAGATCACTCAGATTGTCGGCCCAGGCGTTCAAGGCCATTAAGCCCACTAAAGCGCACACCGTTAATATCTTGCAGAATAAAGATTTCATCAGCTGATACTCATTGTTTTGTTTATGCAAAGTTAAGTGCTTTACATTAATTTTGCAACCCCGCCTATAAGAGCCGTGCAAAGTTGCATATACATTGTTTCTTTTCTTAAATTTGCATACTATTTTTCAGACATGACAAATTTTTCCCGCCTCCAGCAAGTTAAACGCCGCTTTTTCGCAATGCGAAATGGCGTGATAGCCGATACTTACCGCAAAGCCGGTTCTCCCCATCATATCATTTTCGGGCTTGTGCTCCCGCAGCTCGTAGAAATAGCTTCGGAATTCGGCCACGATCCTGAACTCGCCCTTCAGCTTTGGGCCAACTCTTCCACCCGTGAAAGCATGCTTCTTGCTCCGATGCTTCTGCGCCCTGAGGATATGACTTTAAGTTCCGCTTTAGAAATGATCAGTCAGTCCCCTTCTGCCGAAACCGTTGACATCCTCTGCCATCGGTTGCTTAGGCATACACCGTTCTCACTCGACATTGCCGTTCAGGCTTCCGATACCTCACTTCCTCCCCTTTGCCGCTACGCATCCCTGAGATTGCTTTGGCACAAACTTTCTACCGATGCCACAACAGTCAGAACGATAGCTGAAAAGGAACTCGGCACAGGAGAGGCCCTTACCCGCCTTCCTGCCACCCAGATTCTCGACGAGCTGAACTATCTTGAAAATCCCGATTGACAACTGCCACCTGAAAGATTTCGGACCTCAATGACGCATTGCGCCCTCTCCTCGGCTTCCTCCAAGCTTTTCGCTTGCCACGAGTCCGAGGATTATCAGCGCGCATCCGGCATAACCTATCCATGAGATATTCTCTCCAAGATAGAATTTTGAAAGCAGGAGTGTGACAATCGGGCTCACATAAAGATAATTCCCCGATGTCATTACACCCAGCCCTTTGACCGCTTGCGACCACAGAAGGTAGCTTATCAGCGAAGCGAAAAGACCGAGGAACAACAGATTGCCCCACACAGCCGGTTCCATTAGCAATCCCGGAGATGCAAGATGAGGCTCGAGCGCAAGAAACGGAAGAGAGGTCACCAGACCGTAAAAGAACGTCTTGCGTGTTACGAACCACACACTGTAAGTGGCATTCAACGGCCTCAGAACAACTGAATATACCGCCCAGCACAACGCCGAAAGCAACGCGAGCATATCTCCGAAAGGCTTTAGCTTTACCACAAAACTGCTGTTGAAAATCACGCACCCGACGCCCAGAAAAGCTATCGCCGAACCCATCATAAACCCTTTCGTGGGCCGTTCGCTCTTATACATCACTCCTATGATTATGGCTGTAAGCAAGGGAGATGTCGATACAATCAGTGATACATTGGATACCATCGTATAGTTCACCGCAGTATTTTCTGCAATAAAGTATATGGAACCGCCGCAAAGTCCGCAAAGCAGAAACTTGAATTCGTCACTTATCTTATGGCAGAAAAGAGGCTTCGGACACAGGACAAGAACGCATAAGTATGCAATGATAAAACGATAAACGTATATTTCCACAGGATTCAGCCCATGGCTAAGAAGTACCTTTGTATTTATAAAGGCTGCGCCCCATGCCGTGACCGCAATCGCGGCTCCTATATGGTAGGGCAATGTTGGCTTTCCGGAATGTCCGAATCTATGGAATATACCGCCTTTATTCATTTTTGTGCATAAATGTTTTATGTTACAAATTTAAGTATTATTTCAATATTTCCAACAAACATTTATTATACAATTGTTGTCTTATATTTGAGTACGGCATAAAACATAATGCGATTTTTCGTATTTTTGCATTCTGAGTTGTGATAAGTCTACTTAATCGCGATATTTATTTACTTTCATAATCAAATTTCAAATGAAGACATTCAAGATTTTACTCACAGGTGTGGTTGCACTTTCGCTTCTGGCTTCATCAAGTTGCAATACAATGACAAATACCGGTAAGGGTGCTCTTATCGGCGGTGGCGGCGGTGCCGCTCTCGGAGCTGGTATCGGAGCGCTAATAGGC
>VSPV01000031.1:0-3225 GCA_009775605.1 Paramuribaculum sp. | reverse complement strand
ATCGGCTCTGCTATCGGAGCTGCCGTAGGCGCAGGTGCAGGAACACTCATCGGCAATAAGATGGACAAACAGAAAAAAGAACTTGAAGCCCAGCTTGCCCAAAAAGCCGAAGTTGAATCAGTGAAAGACCAGAATGGCCTTGAGGCTATCAAAGTTACCTTCAACAGCGGTATCCTCTTCCCCTTCAACGGCACATCGCTTAACAATGCCGCAAAGCAGGATCTCACCACCTTTGCATCCTCGCTCATCAACAATCCGCAGACCAATGTGCAGATTTTTGGCTATACCGACAACGTTGGCTCCTACGCCGCAAATGAGAAAGTTGCAAACGGTCGTGCAGATGCAGTCAGAACATACCTTATCCACAGCGGAGTAGCTGCCTCTCGAATCACCGCACAGGGCGTTCCTATGGCAGATTATGTTGCTTCCAACGATACCCCCGAAGGACGTGCCCAGAACCGTCGCGTTGAGATTTACATCACCGCATCTCCCCAGATGATTCAGGCTGCTGAAAACGGCACCCTCCAGTAATCGGTTCTATCCGGCTAAAGATACCGACGCCGCATCAGTTTCGAATTGAAACGTGATGCGGCGTCTTTATTATATACATTCCGTCAAAGCCATGCATTGACACGCTCTTTTATTGCAGCAGAGTCGCTCAACAGACGTATAAATTCTTTCATCGACCGTTTATGATAGGCGCCTTTCAGCGTATGGACACATCCTGCCATCTCATTGTCGGGCACATCAAGGGGGATTGCCCGGATTCCTTTCTCATTATGTATGGAAGCCTCAGCCAGAACTGTCACCAGATGATTCTGGCGTATTAGCTTGAGCAAGATATTCACCTCATTGAGTTCTGCCCGCAATTTTAGCTCACATGGGTATTTTTCAAGAATTTTTTCAAGCGCGTTGCGCGCCTGAAGCCCCTTTGAGGGCAAAGCCAGTTCGCATTTTGCAAGTTCGGCAAGTGTTATTTTATCGCGAGACGCCAAAGAATGCATATCCCCGACTATAGCCGCCAGACAATTCTGAAACAAAACATGTGACACAACGTCTTTCATCTCCACCGACGGCTTAAATGCCAGTGCGAAGTCAACCTCTCCGTTCTGAAGCATCTCCATCAGTTCTGCCATCGGACGATAGAAAATATTAAGTTTCACGTTGGGATAAAGCTTCATGAATGTCACCAGGGCCTCGGTGAGAATCGGGCTGAAAGAATAAGTCACCCCGATATTGAGTGTGCCGCAAAGCAGATCTTTCAGGTCCTGCAGCCTGATACCGCACAGTTCGGCATCGCTTAACACCTTTCTGGCGTAGGGCAACAGTTCCTCTCCAGCCTCTGTCAGCGACACACTGTGACTGCTCCGGGTCAGCAACTGGGAATCGAGATCCTGCTCAAGTTGCTTTATCTGCTGCGACAGCGTGCTTTGGGTCACGAACAGACTTTTTGCCGCTTCGGAGAAATTGAGCGTCTCCGCTACCTTTACAAAGTATTTGAGTTGCCGTAATTCCATTTATGAAACTTTTGTATATACGTTTGGATTACAAAATTAAAAATAATAATTCTGAAACGCGCCCTAAAGCACCGGCGTGTGACCGCGCCGTGTGACCTGAAACGATATGCGCTTCATTGCAAACAAAGGTATCGTCGCGCCGGCAACCATGGCCAGCAAAATAAAGAAACATGTGAATCCGTTGCTTGCAAACAGATAGAAATAATGATTGAACGCGCCTTCGTTCCCTTTGTAGAGGCACATGACAAGTGCTCCGAATGTACGGTAGGCATAAATTCCGGGAAACATAGGCAGAAGCGACGGATAAAGACACGCTTCTGCCGGCACCTTGGTGCGCGATGACACAACCACGGCAAGAACGCCGATAATCAATGAGGCTATCGCTGTTGCGACGACTATATGTAAATCGAGCGCGGTAAACTTCATCAGAACAAACCTTACCGAATGGCCCACCGCCGCTATCAGCCCGCTGGCCAGACAGGCCCTGCGGGGAGGATTGCTCAGAGACGCAAAACCGATTGCCGCAATCGCCGAGAATAATGCATCCTCAATAATTTGTAATATCATATACGTTATAGAGCTTTTAAAGTCTTTTTTCAGAACATCCCGATATTCATTACCAGCATCCCCGCACAAAGTCCCGCCGAAAGACAACACATCAGAACAATAGCGTTCATCAGCCTGCCGAAAGCGCATATATAGTGGCGGTCAATCATATCGCAGAACGCATTGATAAAAGGAATGCCGGGAACAAGATACAGCACGCTCGTACCTACCGAAAGCTGTGGGGTACCGCCAATCGAGAACAGACCGTCGGCCGCCGCCAGAACCGAAGATATGAAAGCACATATCGCTACGGTCAGTCTGGCGTCAAAACGATGGACCGAAAGCAGATGCTTCACCGACAAGCCGGCAAACGTCGCCACAAAAACCACACCCATAGCCACTGCATCACCGCCGAACAGCCTGCAGAACGCGCTGTTTGCCAAGGAGGCAAGCAGAGTTGAATAGCATCCCGTGGCAGGCCGCGCTTCTATTATCTCCGAAAACGCCTTCTGCGCATCATCGAATCCGGTACGGCCGTCGGCCATGTCCCAGCTAAGTCGGCTGAGGCGTGTGTTGATGTCATAGTTGACCGGCCGCTCATTTATCGCCACTACCGAAGTAAATACCTCATTCCCGCGCGTAACGGTAATCTGGATATGACGAGGCAGTATGCACATCTCCATTTCCACACCTAAAGAAACTGCCATACGCCTCGTGTTCTTTTCAAGTCTTATGCAGGTGGCACCGCTGCTGAAAAGCCAGTCGGCATATACGGTAAGGAAATCAGCGGCACCTCTTACCGAGGGTAACATTTCTTCCTTATTCATCACCTATGGCATATTCTTCATCTAAAAGCGTATCTCCGGGCAGATAAATTTCCTCACATTCATGTCCGATTTCTAACAACCGGCGATGCATCCGCTTTTCTCTCTCCGCTGATCCATGACTCAGAAAATTCCAGTATCTTGCTATCACCACCGCCAGCGCAATCATTGCCACGACGCACCACATAATCAAAGGTCCGTTCATAATATACATGTTTCCGTGCGTTTTACATTTCATGCAAAACAACAAAACAACCGCCCCCTTTTTGTGCGTTTTTAATTGGTTTTATAAGGTATGCATTTGTGATTAAAACACTGCCGTTTAACTGCGGACGTAG
>VSPV01000030.1 GCA_009775605.1 Paramuribaculum sp. | reverse complement strand
GCATTTATAACTTGAATCCACCTTTTAATTCAACCAACGGGTATTTAATTTTAACTTTGCATTGGTTAAATCGGCGCCTGAAGCCCGAAACACATTGTTATTGCCGCTTTTCCGGGAAACATTCCCCGTTGCGGTGGCGTTTTTGAAATATACTTTTATCCATACACTGTAATATGACATTCCGTAATCTTTTTCTTGCTGCTCCGCTTCTGCTGATTGCTTCAGCCTGTGGCCCTTCTCATCCCGCTGATTCCTCGAATCCTTCACCCGGAGGGGCGGAAATTGAGGAATTTCCCATCAACACCACTCTTCTCACATCGTCGGAAACCTATTTCGGTGTGCCCGACTCCGTTCTCGGCGACACTTATCTCACGCTCACGGCCTCGATTCTCTGGCCAGAAAAGGTGTCTGACCGCGATATCCGCCCACTTCAGGACACAATAATGCATGTGGCTTTTCCGGCAAGTTCCGACGATAATCCCCGCCATGCCATCAGGGAATTCGTTACAGATGTGAGCGCTTACCAGCTTGGTAAAATGAAAGCGGTCGATAAAGTAAAGAAGGTCGGGGAATCGGTAAGAAGCTATTATTCCGAGGTAAGTGGCCGGCTTATAGAGGTCAACGAGCAATCATGCACTTATCTGATTTCTTTCTCCGAATACATGGGTGGAGCGCATCCCAACCATGCATCGGTGGTGATGAGCTACGATTTTACCCGTGGCAAGTGCATCGATTATGACTATCTGTTCAAGGAGGGAGCAGACTCGAAGCTCCAGGGGCTTATTCTTGAATCGCTTGCGGCCAATATGGCCGTCTCCGTCAAGGAGCTTGACTCGGAGCTTCTGGTAAAGCCTCTGCCGGTGTCTAAGGACGTGTATGTGCTCAACGGAATGCTTGTGTTCCATTACAATCCCTATGATATCCTGCCTTACAGCTACGGCACTATCGACGTGGACGTGGCTCCTTATCAGGTCAGGGACTACCTTACTCCTGAAGCCTACAGCATGCTTGTGGAGAACTGAGCGGCAGGAGCCTACTGCAGTCACGATAAAAGGCGGTGTGTAAGTTTTCAGATACCTTACACACCGCCTCTTTACTTTGCGTTGTCGGGGAAAATCAATAGAATTTGCGTATGCCCATTATCTCGCGGGCTTCGGCAAGGGTTGCGGCAGCGCGTTCGCGTGCGCGCTCGGCGCCTATTTTCACGGCGCGCGCCAGGTAGGCGTCGTCGTTCTGGATATCGAGGATGCGCTCACGGATGGGGAGGGTGATTTTCAGCAGGTCCTCGGCGAGCTGCTTCTTCATGTCGCCATAGCGGATGGAGCAGTCGGCGTAAGCGTCGCGGTAATGTTTCACCACATCGGGAGCGCAGGCGAGGTCCATCAGTGTGAAAATGTTTTCCACCGACTGGCTCACGGGCTGGTTTGGTGTCTTGGGGCCTTCGTCGGTTACGGCGCGCATCACCTTTTTACGCAGTGTCTTCTCGTCGTCTATGAGATAGATGCAGTTGCCTTCGCTCTTGCCCATCTTGCCCGAACCGTCCAGGCCGGGAACTTTCACGGCGTTCGCGCCGAAGTTGAAGTTCTGGGGTTCGGGGAAAAGCTCTACGCCGTAGAACGAGTTGAAGCGGCGAGCGAAACGTCGGGTAAGCTCCAGATGCTGTTCCTGGTCTTTTCCCACGGGAACCTTGTGGGCTTTCTGTATGAGGATGTCAACGGCCATCAGTGTAGGATAGGTGAGAAGGCCTGCGTTCACGCGCTTGTTGGAATCGGTGCCTATTATCTCTTTCTCTATGTCGTCACTGTCGCTCTTAATGCCAAGGGCCTTACGCGCCTTGTCCTTGAACGAGGCGGTGCGCATCAGTTCGCCGATGCCCACGTGCATGTTAAGCAGCAGATACAGTTCCGAAACCTCGGGCACGTCGCTCTGGATGAAAATGGTGGATTTCTCGGGGTCGAGGCCTGCGGCCAAATATTCCGCAAGTATATTCTTCACGTTTGCGTGGAGCTGTTCGGGGTCAGGGTTCGTGGTCAGGGCGTGGAGGTCGGCCACGAAAAACATGTTGTCGTAAGCGGGATCGTCCTGCATTCTCACGAAGTTGCGCAGTGCGCCGTAATAATTGCCTAAGTGGAGATTGCCTGTGGCACGGATTCCACTCAATACTATTTCTTTCATCTGATTGTTGTTATGGTTATGGCAGGGCTTTTCAGAAACGGTAGCCCAGCATTGCATGTACTGAATAATTATGGATATTGGGATTTCTCACTCCTATCTGTTCGGCGGTGTTCTTCATGCCGATCTGGAACCGTGCGCCCACGGTGAGATGGGGACCGAAGTGCAGGTCGGTTGCAAGATGCAGCCCGATATCGCCGCGATGGAAGCGGCTCAGGAACGTTGACGGGGAGTGAAAATAGTCTGTCTCGACTTTTTCGCTTTGGGGCACGAGCTGGTTCAGGTCGTTGAGTTCGGCGCGGTAAGTGTGACGGTGCTGATAACCGGCAAATCCGAATCCGTAGTAGAAACCGGCATTCAGAATCCACCGCATGCTGCGCATTGGATTGAAGCGGAAGCTCACGAACACAGGCACATTCAGGTAGTAGGCGCGGTTGTTGATGAACAGGGAGCTTACGCTCAGGTTGTTCGGGCCCACCACTGCCATGTCTATATTGTAGTTGTTGACCATCACGTCAAGTGAAGTGCCGAGGCCGAGGAAGTTCGACAGGCCGAAAACCGCGCTTCCTCCTATACCGCCCGAGAATCCCATGTTTATGTTGAGGTCTTTTATTTCGGGAAAGCACGAGCGGTAATTCTGGGTGACCGACGAAGAGCCGGCCAGCAGGTGGATTTCAGGCTCTATAAATTTTTCGGCAGGGCCAAAATCCACAAAGTTATGGGATGTCGCAGCAGGGGCTGCGCCCCACAGAAAGGCGCATACGGCGAGTGCTTTTGTTATAATGTTCAGTTTCATAATCGCATTGATGGATTGGTTGCGAAATCACGCTCAAAGTTAATCAAAATTATTTGAAAATGTTTTGAGGAAATATGCCTATCGCGTAACTTTGCGATGTAAAAGACACAGCAGGATGTTTCTTCTCCCGGGCCCTCGGTCTTTGGCCGATTTGTCATGTCTCGATATATGACGCATTGGTTCAGGCGGATAGAAAAACCTTGCGGAAGTGTCGGAATAAAGTTAACCTTAAACCGGCAGATGCCGTAGCACATTCTTGCTTATGAAATACTCTCCCAGAAATCTCTGGATGTCATCGCGCGATTACATGTTTATCGCGTTCGGTATTTTTCTTTATGCCTTCGGCTTTTCGGCGTTTATTTTTCCCGAAAAAGTGGTGATGGGCGGTCTGGCCGGTTTCGGCACACTGGTCTATTTCATTACCGAGCGGTTGTTCGGCTATGGCATCCCTGTTGCAGTCACATCCTATGCCATGAACCTCTTCCTGCTCGCTCTGGCCTTCCGGTCCGTGGGAAAACAGTTTGTAATCCGTACCATTTTCGGAGCCACCTGCATCTCGCTGTTCATAGGTTTGCTTCAGCCGTTCTTCCCTGAGCCGATGGTTCAGCAGCAGACGTTCATGAACATTATAATAGGAGCCATCCTCTGTGGTATAGGCATAGGAGTGGCTTTCACCCACAACGGTAGCACGGGCGGAACCGATATCATTGCCGCTATGGTGTCCAAGCATTCCAATGTGACGATAGGCCGAATGATGCTGTATGTCGATATGTGTATCATCTCATCTTCGTTCATTCTTTTTCATCAGATTGACAAGGTGGTTTATGGTTTCGTTATTCTTGTGATCGTTTCGTATATGGCCGACCTTATTATCGACACCAGCCGCCAGGCCGTGCAGTTCACCATCTTCTCTCCTCATTGGGAGAAGATTGCCACCGAAATCAACAACAAGGCCAACCGCGGCTGCACCGTAATCGACGGAATGGGATGGTATACCCGCCGCGACGTGAAGATACTTCTGGTGATGTGCCGCAAGATTGAGTCCGTTACCATATTCCGCATCATAAAGAATATCGACGAGAATGCCTTTATTACCCAGGCTAACGTCAACGGTGTGTATGGTGAGGGTTTCGATGCCCTGAAGCTCCGTGTGCCGCCCAAGAAGGCTCACGACCATTCCACTCCCGAGCAGCGTGCGAACGACGATGCTGATGTAAAGGCATAAGCGGAGGCATACACTTATGGCCGACAATTATCTTGAACGGAAAATGGAGGAATACCGCTCCGGCAAGCTGTCGGCGCGCGTGAAAACCGGCGTTTCCCGTTCGCTTCCCAAGGGAAAGATTGCCGTTGATTTTCCGCCACGCACTGTAATATTGGCAGCCGCTGCTATTGGGCCGGTGTGTCGTGCCGTTGTCAAATCTTTCATCGATGCGGGATGCCGTGTGGCTCTCGTAAGTGCCTGCCATAAGGAGGCTACGGGACTCGCGCGCTCATTCGGCGCGAGATTTTATCCTGTTGCCGGTTTCTCTCCGGCTTCGATTAATTCCGTTGTGGAGGATGTGATTTCCCACTGGAATATTCCCGATACATTTATATCTGTATCTGACGGCAATAACGCCGAGGCAAATAATGCGTTCCTGACGGTGGATTACAGCCGTTTTGAACAAACTCCGGGTACATTGCGTATTATAAATATCATGGCGGGAGAGGACGGTGATGCTCTGGGCATCTCCTTGAACGGACTGCCCGGTTGCTCCTATGCCCTCCTTGTTCCTGATGCCGGCGACGGTCACGCCTCTGAAACGGCCGCTTTATGCCTCTACCTGTGCCAGCCTTGCGGCCGCTTTTTCTCCGGACTTACCGTCTCCGTATAAAAACGGATTAAACGCATTCATTCTGAAATGATAGGAAGCATAATTGGCGATATTGTGGGCAGTATTTATGAGTTCGACAATATCCACACGAAGGATTTCGAGTTGTTCACTCCGGCGATGAGCTATACTGACGACAGTATTCTCACCTTTGCCACGGCCGAATGGCTTCTGTGCGGAGGGTCGGTGGCGCGTCTGTATGCCCGTTATGTGGCCGAGTATCCTGCGCCCATGGGAAATTATGGCCCGATGTTCGAGGCATGGGCTTCGGAGGCTGCCAAAGGGGAAATACCGGCTCCTTACAACAGTTGCGGCAACGGAGCAGCAATGCGTGTGGGGCCGGTAGGATGGGCTTCCGACAGCCTTGAACGCACGCTTGAGCTGGCTGAGGAGTCGGCATCCTGCACCCACAATCATCCCGAAGGAATAAAAGGAGCGAAAGCGGTGGCTCACTCTGTTTTCCTTGCCCGTCATGGAGCCGATGCCCGGGAAATAGAGCGGGTGATAAGTCGGGAATACGGTTATGATCTCTCCGTGCCGGTGAGCGACCTGCAGCGTCGTTATTCATGGAACGGTATGGACGGCAGTGGCAACGGGGGCACATGTCAGGACAGCGTGCCTCAGGCAATCTCCTGCGCTTTGCAGGCCGCGGATTTCGAGGACGCCGTGCGCAACGCCATATCCATTGGCGGCGACAGTGATACCATAGGATGTATAGCCGGCAGCATAGCCGAACCTCTTTTCGGTGTACCTCTCGATATTTACCGCAAGGCGAAGACCTATCTCACACCGGAGCTTATTAAAATCCTCGATAAATTCGAAGGCAAATTCGGTAGCATGGTTCCGGCATAAACCGAATAATAGAAAAAAACAGCAGGCGGCGCATCAAGTGATTTTGACACGTCGCCTGCTATTTTTTATATTGATGGGATTTATCTGCCCGGATCGTACTCCCTGAGCGCTTTGTCGGGGCCCGGATAGCGGCCTTTGCCTCGGGTGAAGGGGCCGTAATCAATCGCTTTCGCAGGGCAGCGGTGCAGGCACCGCAGACACATGGCGCAGTTCTGCCCCCAACGGGGAAGGCCGTCGGCATCCAGACTGATGTTTTCCATCGGGCAACCTTTGGCACACAGACCGCATTTCACACAATTGTCGGAAACCCTGAATGGCTTCGACGAGGTGAGCAGCTCCATGAACAGCGGATAGAGCACACGGGTTTTTAGCCATGCGAATTTGCCACGCACCACATCATCCACCCTGGCGTCGTGGCGGATGCACCGCGCTATATGCTCAACGCGCTCCTCCATCATGTCGAGTTTTCTCACGGTAAGACTCGGGCTGTCGGTGTCAAAACCGGGTAGCGTTACGTAAGTGTTTGGCATGATCACCGAATAGCTTCCTTTGGGGAGCCACCCGCGTTTTCTCACGGCATTGCGCCATGTGCGGTGGGCGAGACCTGTGTCGTCGCCGCAGGTCAGCACCAGATGATGCGTGGCCCGGGAGGGGAGTCCTTCGAGACTTATGGTGCGGATAAATCTCTTTACCGGGGCCGGCATTCCCCAGCTGTAGACGGGAAACACCCATACCACGCGCCTCCATTCCCGCGCGTCAAGCGCGCCGGGAGTGGAGGCGGTGATTTGAGTGATGTCTTCGTCGAGCTTTCTGCCGAGGCTTCTTGCCACACAAAGACTGTTGCCGTTGCCGGAAAAACAGAATATCATTTCAATCTTAAATTGTCACCTGTGTGGCGCCGAATCCGTATTCACGGAACGAGGCATCCTGCACGTCATGGCCCTTGTAACGGTGGTTGAGTTCCTTCATGATGGCGTTGCGGAGCACTCCTTCACCTTTTCCGTGGATGAAGATTATCTTCCGTCCTTTGTTGCGGAGATTCTCGTCCATCACTCTGGAAAACTCGTCAATCTGCAGATTGAGCATATCGGCGTTCGACATTCCGCGGGTGTTGTCCACCAGTTCGTGGATATGGAGATCCACCACCAGCTTGTCGCCGTCCTGACGCTGACGTGCCTTTTTCTTCACCACGGGACGCCGGCGCATATCGGCCGCTTTCTTTGTCTTCAGGGCTTTTTCAAGCTCTTTGACATTCGGTTTCTTCTCAGTCACGGGTTTGTCGTCCTTGACTATGTCGAATGCCATCACCTGGCTCTCGAAGTAATCCGTGGGGGCGAAACAGTGGAGCTTTGCGAACTTGGTGGTGTCAATCTTTTTACGGAAATCGATCACGGGCTTCAGTGCGAATTCGCGGTCGCGCTTGAAGGCCACTGCCTGCAGTGAGATGTGGTCCATTTCCGTAAGAGCTTCTACGGGAATCTCCTCGATAAGGAACTGGATATTGGGCTCCACAATTCCGCTGTAGCGCAACTGCCACTCATCTTTTTCACCGGCTTTCCATGAGTAGGAGAAATAGATGTAGTAATTGGAATCGTTGACCAGAAAGGTCTCGAATCCTGAGGTGGAAAGCTTTTTGATATCTGTCGGCTCGAATGCGAGCTGCAGATTGATGGAATCGCCTCCGGGAACCTCCTCTACGGCAATTTCAGGCTCATCGTAAGCCGGGTTTGCCGCGTCAGGGCCCGTTTTGGGCGCAGCGCTTTTTCCGGTGTCGGAGCTTGCCGGAGTTTCTTTTGCAAGTGCCTTTTCGGTGACGGCCCTGGTGGCCACCACCACGCACTCCTTCAGGAGCACGGGGGTGGTGAAGCCGTCGGGTTCGTCAACGTAGGCGATCTTGCCTTCGATTTTTGCTATGCGTCCTCCGCCCACTGCATTGAGGTAGCGGACGGTATCGCCTATTTCTGCCATTATTTCTTGCTGTTTATGTCGTTAAGAAGGGTCTTTACTGCCGCTTCTATCTGAGCGTCCTGGCCTTTGACCACGGTGGCGGGATCGAGTGCCACTTTTACGTCGGGCTCAAGCTGTGTATTCTCCAGATAGTTGCCTTCGGCGGTGCGGAAACCGATCACGGGAATTCCGAACACCAGCGTCGGATCCTGGAGCGTCACCCAGTTTACGCTTGTCATGGTTCCCGGCACGGGCATTCCCACGAGTTTGCCGATGTTCTGGTGCTTGTAGACCCAAGGTGTGCCGTGGGCGTTGCTGTAGTTGGCCTCGCAGATTACCATGATGCTGGGCTTGGTCCAGCGGCGCGAGGGCATGGATGAGGTGGGCACGCCGTGTACATCCTGCGTCAGATATTTCTTTCCGGAGAAGAACACCTCGATATCCTCGTGCATACGGCCGCCGCCGTTCCAGCGGGTGTCGATTACTATACCGTCGCGGTCGCTGTATTTACCCATTATCTTCGAGTAGATGGGGCGGAAAGAAGCATCGTTCATACCCTTTATGTGAACGTAGCCCAGACGTCCGCCTGAAAGGGAGTCGACAAGGTGCTCGCGCTGTTTCACCCAGCGGTCGTAGAGGAGATTGTTCTGCGCGCCGGAGGATATGGGAAGAATCACTTCTTCGGTCGAGGCATTGGAGCCGGGAGCGGTGAAGGTCACGAGGGTCTTGCCGCGGCCTATTTCGTTGAGAATCTTCGAGGGGTCTTCCTTGGCGGTGAGTTTCACACCGTTGATGGCTGTGATTACGGCTCCGGGTTTCATGGTTGACCATGCGTTGTCAAACGGGCCTTTTTCTATCACCTCGGCCACTTTAAGGCCGTCGCCTTTATAGTTGAGGTCGTAAAGCAGACCGAGCGACGATGTGGCGGTCTTGGCGGGAGTGCCTCCGTAGCGTCCTCCGGTGTGTGATACGTTCAGTTCACCCAGAAGCTCGCTCAGAAGGTTGGCGAAGTCGTAGTTGTTGTTGATATGGGGGAGGAATTTGGCGTAGTCGGCATACATCTTGTCCCAGTTCACTCCGTGGAGGTTGGGGTTGTAGAAACGCTCGCGTTCCTCGTTGTAGACGTGGCGTAGCATGTATTCGCGTTCTTTGGCCGGATCGAGTTTCATGGAAGCGGCGAATTTCACCGGAGTGACCTTCTCGGTCTTGCCGTCGATTTTCTTCACCTGATGTCCAATCACGTAAAGATTGCCGTCCTTGTCCATCTCGAAGCTGCCGGGCGCTCCAAGGGAGGCGGCGCGCTTCAGGTCGTCGGATTTACGGAGTTTGCGTTTCCAGAGGTCATAGTCGTTTTCAAAAGCAGCAATGAAATAAAGTGTCTCGCCGTCCTTGCTGAGGATGGCGTCGGCAATGGAAGTTGAGGCGGGCGTGAGGCGCACGGTGCGGTCCTCTATTCCGTCGAAATCAATCTTGATGGGTTTCACGGCGTCTTTGTCCTCATCCTCTGCTTTTGATTTGTCGGCATCTTTCTTGCCATCCTTTTTGCCGGTTGACTTGGCCGATTTGTCATTTTTCTTGTTGGCTTTCTCAAGCTCTTTCTGAAGAGCGTAATCTTCTTCGGAAAGCATGAACTTGTCGTAAGCGTCCTTGTTGAGGAATGTCATCATCACATCGTACTGCGAGCCCCACGATGCATGCGCGCGCATGCCGTAGCGTTCGGTCAGGAATATGATTGCGTTGCCGTCGAGCACCCAGTGGGGGCCTTCGTCGAAGTAGCCGCTGTCGGTGATGCGTGTGAGTTTACCGGTCTCGGCATTGATTATGGCGATGTCGGTGTAGGGGATATGACGGGGGTCGTTGAAGTCGATGGCGAGCCAGCGGCTGTCGGGCGACCATCGTGCGGCAAAGCCTTTGGTGCGGGTGGGGTTAGTTGACCCGTCGGTGAGCTGCTTCTCCGAGCCTGTCTTGAGGTCGCGGACCATCAGTTTGTTGCGGTCAAGAATGTAAGCGAGCTTCTTGCCGTCGGGCGATACCATGGGGCAGGTGCGGTCCAGTTTGCCTTTGGGGAATACCGGCTCCTCTTTCACCACTGTGGCGTTTGAGAAGTTGGGGTCCTCCTCACGGGCTATTGTGGCCTTGTAGATATTATAGTTGCCGTCGCGCTCCGATGTGTAGTAGACGGTGCGTCCGTCGGGCGCCCATGCCACGTCGCTCTCGTTTTCAGGCGTATTGGTTACCTGTTTGGTGGAATTGTGCTCAGTCGAGGTCACGAACAGTTCTCCGCGGCGCATGAATGCCACCTGCTTTCCGTCGGGTGACACAGCGGCTTCGTCGGCGCTTGTCACGCGGATGTCGTTAACAGGCTGAGCGTCGTCAACGGTTACGTTGATGTTCACCTTCTTGGGTTTGGCGCCTGGGGCCATTGTGTAGATTTCGCCGTCGTAGGTGAAGGCGGTCAGGCCGTTGGCTCCCTGCGAGAGGAAGCGCACGGGATGGGTGGTGAAGTCAGTGAGTTTCTTTACGGTCTTGGGGGAATTGATGTCCATCGAATAGACATTGAATGTGCCTCCGTTGCGCTCGCTAAGGAAGTAGACGGTCTTGCCGTCGGTGCCGAGCACGGGGTTGCGGTCCTCGCCGCCGCGCTCGGTAAGATTGGTGTGCTTGCCTGTGGAAGCGTCGTAACGCCAGATGTCGCGGGTCACAGACGAGGTGTGGTGCTTGCGGAACACATCTTCCAGACCCTTGTTGTCCTCATAGAGGAATGATTTGCCGTCGGGCAGGAATGCGAGGCTGAATGCGGGAGTGCCAAGCACCTGACTCGTGCGTCCTCCCGCCGTCGGCACACTGTAGAGTTCGGGCATGCGCAGGGTGGGGAAGAGGGCGCTCGAAGCCGGATCCTGAATCGAGGCTGAGAACAGCACGTTTTTACCGTCGGGGGTAAACGCCTGCGGGGTTTCGGCCGCGGAATTGAATGTGAGCTGACGTGCGGTGCCGCCGTTGGCGTCCATCACGAAAACGTCGCTGCCGCCGTTGCGGTCGCTTGCAAACGCTATCTCTTTTCCGTCGGGCGACCATACAGGTGCCGACTCGTATGACGGAAGCGAGGTGAGCCTTACGGCTGTGCCGCCCGTAGCGGCCACTTTGTAAATGTCGCCTTTATAGGTAAAGGCTATCTGGCTTCCGTCGGGCGAGATCTTTACATCGCGCATCCAGAGCGGAGTGACGGCTCCTAAACCGGTAGCCGTCATTGCCAGAAGGGCAAGAACTGAAAGTCTGGTGTTCATTTTGAAAATTTATGATTGGTTTGTTATAATCGGTTGAGAGTGGCAGGGTCGGGTCGGTCGCGGTAGCTCCGCTCGGTATCGAAGAGAAGGTTTCCGTGGCCCGACGGCGCTTTCACCGGCGTCATGTAATCGCCATAGTTCAGCCGCAGTATCTCGTCGTAGCCCACCGGCACCGGTATCTCCATATCCTCAAACGGCATATAGAGCGTTTTTTCAAACAATTGACGGTTAAAAATATGCATGCGCAGATGCAGGGAAATCTCACCGACATAGTTATTGGCAGGATTAGCGAAACTTTTTATTGTGGATTCGTATTTTTCAAATAGGGATTTTATCCTTTTTTCAGAAGGATATAGCCATGACGGAAGGATATTTCCGATTTTCCCCGCTATCTTAAGTCGGTTTTGTCGGGCTTTGACTTTACGTACCATTCGGTTTATCAGGCGGAAAGTGTTGGGCGCTGATTCAAGAATGAATATGTCTATGAATATTCCAGAATTGTATTTGGGGTATTTGCCATTGAGATCTATACAGGTGGTGGTGGAATCTCTGAGTTGTCCGTGTCTGTGGGGATAGGCGGAATCCGTGTAAATGTTCTGGAAAAAATAATGTGATGGAAGTTCCGTCGGGGCGATCCGGCAAAGTTTGTCATAGTCCTCGCGTGGCATACAGACGTCGATATCGTCATCCCAGGGTATAAAACCGTGGTGTCTGACTGCGCCGAGCAGTGTTCCGGCATCTGCAAAAACTTTAAGGTTATATTTACTGCAAATTCTCAATAATTCGCGTAAAAGATTCAGCTGGCAATTCCAGAGTGATTTTCGTTGCGAGGTTACAAGAAAACCGTCGCGAGTTTCTTCATCGGGATTCATTCTGTTGCTGTGATGTTGAAATTTCAGTACTTTACCTTATCAAGGTTACGTATATACTTCGCAAATTTAATCAAAATTGAGCTATTTTAATCCAAATATTACTTAAATGAGAGTTTTTGTGTAATTTTGTATTACCCAAAATTGGTAAAGAAATTTTGTATGAAAATCCTGTTTGATCTGGACGGTACAGTTACCGCGGCTGAAACCCTTCCGATAATTTCAAGGCATTTCTCCGTAGAGAAAGAAATTGAAAAGCTAACGAAGGAGACGGTAAATGGTAATATTCCGTTTATTGAGAGCTTTATTCGGCGCGTAAATATGCTGGGGCATCTTCCCGTGTCGGAGGTATCAGCTCTTCTTTCGGAGGTCTCATTGTATCCTAAGATTTCTGATTTTATACGTGCTCATCGTGATATATGTGTGATAGTCACAGGCAACCTGGACTGCTGGTGCAAGTCATTAGGAGAGAAAATAGGATGTTTGGGATACTATTCGGAAGCGGAGGTTGAGGATAATAAGGTAGTGAAAATAAAGTCGATTCTTCGCAAGGAAAGAATTGTAGATATGTATAAGTCGCTGGGTGAAGAGGTGGTTTTTGTCGGAGACGGCAATAATGATCTTGAGGCCATGCGTCAGGCCGACATCTCGATAGCGGCCGGGCTTACTCATTATCCCGCCAAGAGTTTGTATTCACTTTCTGATTATATGGTTTTTAGTGAAGAAGCTTTATGCCGACAATTAAATCAGTTGTTATAAGTTGTGCCGGAATCGGTTCACGACTGGGTCTTGGGCAGACTAAGGCGCTCGTCAAGATAAACGGACGGTCTCTGATTTCTTGGCAACTTGAATTATTCAAAGAAGTGCCCGACGTGAGGGTTGTCGTCGGATTTCAGGCCAATGATGTTATAGAAGAGGTTCTGAAGTACCGTAAAGACGTGATATTCGTTTTCAACCACAGGTATTTTGAAACCAATACAGGAGCCAGCTTCTATCTGGGGGCGCGTCACGCTTATGATTACGTGCTTGAATGGGACGGAGATCTTTTGGTACATCCTGATGATGTAAAGATGATTCTGGATACCGAAGGCGAGTTTATATGCTATGGTGACATTTCATCCGAAAACACCGTATTTGTTAAAACAGACTCCGAGGGGCGCGTTTTATCTTTTTCCAGAAAAGAAGGTGACTACGAATGGACAGGTCCTGCATGTATGGCACGGAAGAATATTCATTACTCCTCCCAGCATGTTTTCAATATGTTGGAACCCTATCTTCCAATGAAAGGTATAAAAGTCCGTGCCTACGATATAGATACATACGATGATTATATCCGTGTGTGCGAACTTGTTAAAGATTGGAAGCTATGATTGGTGTAATTGGCGCAAACGGTGTGGCCGCTACTAACGAGTTGTTACGGCTCATAGAGGAAGCAATTACCGGAAAAGGCGCCTTTCGTGATTGCCATCATCCCGAAATGCTTGTTTTTCAGGCTACTCAGGTGCCTTCAAGAAGTATGTTTCTTGAAGGACGTGGCCCAAGTTTTATACCGCAATACACTGAGATAGGGAAGATGATGCGGCAGGCGGGTTGTACCGAACTGTGTATGTGTTGCAACACGGCCCATTTTGCTGTAGACGAATTGGAAAAAGCCATAGGATTGCCTTTTATCAATGTAATTGATGAGGCTTTGAAAAAGGGAGTGGATTCGGGTGCCCGACGCATTGCCGTGATGTGTAGCGACGGTTGTCGGAAAGCCGGGCTTTATGATAAAAGTCTCGCCCGGATATGCTCCGGGGCAGAAATCGTTTATCCGGATTCCGATTTTCAGAAATTGGTTACCAAAGCTATTTGCAATTCAAAAAATAATAATCGATATTTGCCTGATGATGCCGATGAGTCGCCGGTAAGGTGTCTTAATGATGTATGCTCTCATCTCTCGGGTCTTAATGCGGACTGCATTGTGGGAGGATGCACGGATTTAAGAGCGGTTTATCCGGAAGAAAAGCATAATTTTACAGGCAAAGAAAATATTGTTTATGTGGACAGCCTTGAAACCCTTGCTGATGAAATAGTAAAACGGAATCAATATTTCACGGAGTCCCAAAATTAACTACTTGAGTAAAACTAATAGCTAAATATAATTATGTACAGAACTAACACTTGTGGCGAACTTCGTCAGGCCAACGTAGGTCAGGAAGTGACTCTCGCCGGATGGGTGCAGCGCGTGCGCAAGATGGGAGGAATGACATTCCTCGACCTCCGCGACCGCTATGGAATAACCCAGATAGTTTTTGACAACGATAATGCCGCCCTGCAGGATGCGGCAAATCATCTCGGCCGTGAATATGTGGTGCAGATCACCGGTAAAGTGGCCGAGCGCCAGAGCAAGAATCCCAATCTTCCCACGGGCGATATCGAGATCATAGCCACAAAGCTTAATGTGCTCAACAAGTCGGATGTGCCTCCGTTCACCATTGAGGACGATACCGACGGCGGCGATGACCTCCGCATGAAATACCGTTATCTCGACCTGCGCCGCGGTTGTGTGCGTCGCAATCTTGAACTCCGTCACCGCATGGCATTCGAGATTCGCCGCTATCTCGATTCAAAGGGTTTCCTCGAGGTCGAGACTCCGGTTCTCATCAAGTCTACTCCCGAGGGTGCCCGCGACTTCGTGGTGCCTTCGCGCATGAATCCCGGTGAGTTCTATGCTCTGCCCCAGTCGCCCCAGACGTTCAAGCAGCTTCTTATGGTGAGCGGTTTCGACCGTTATTTCCAGATTGTGAAATGTTTCCGCGACGAAGACCTCCGCGCCGACCGTCAGCCTGAGTTCACTCAGATTGACTGCGAGATGAGCTTCGTGAACCAGGAGGATGTGCTTCAGATGTTCGAAGGCCTCGTAAAGCATATTTTCAAATATGTGAAGGATATCGATTTCACAGAGCCTTTCCCGCGCATGACGTGGGCCGATGCAATGCGTCTTTACGGTTCTGACAAACCCGACACACGCTTCGGCATGACATTCGTCGAGCTCAAGGATCTTACCGAGGGCAGCGGATTCGCCGTAATGGACGATGCTCCTTACGTGGGTGCGATTGTGGCCGAAGGCTGCGCTGATTATACCCGTAAGCAGCTCGACCAGCTCACTGATTTCGTAAAGCGTCCGCAGGTAGGCGCCAAGGGCATGATGTGGGTGAAGTATGAGGCCGATGGCTCGATAAAGAGCTCCGTAGGCAAGTTCTTCTCCGACGATGTGATCCGCACATGGCTGGAGCGCGGTGGCGCCAAGCCCGGCGACCTCATGCTGATACTCGCCGGCGACACGATGAAGACCCGCAAGCAGCTCAACGAGCTTCGCCTCGAAATGGGCTCGCGCCTGGGTCTCCGCGACCCGCAGAAGTTCTCATGCCTGTGGGTGATTGACTTCCCCCTCTTCGAGTGGGACGAGGAGACACAGCGTTACTACGCCATGCACCATCCCTTCACCTCGCCGAATCCCGACGATATCGACAAGCTCGAGACCGATACGGGCAATGTACGCGCCATGGCCTACGATATGGTTGTGAACGGCAACGAGCTTGGCGGCGGTTCAATCCGTATCCACGACGCCGCTCTTCAGGACCAGATGTTCCGTCTGCTCGGCCTGAGCGAGGAAGACGCACGCTATAAGTTCGGCTTCCTGATGAACGCCTTCAAGTACGGCGCGCCGCCTCACGGAGGTCTGGCCTTCGGTTTCGACCGCTTCGTTTCAATTCTTGCCGGACTCGATTCCATCCGCGACGTGATTGCATTCCCCAAGAACAATTCCGGCCGCGACATGATGATTGACGCTCCCTCGCGTATTGACGATTCCCAGCTCGACGAACTCTGTATCAAGGTGGATATCCCCGAAGAATAAGCTCTGATGCCTTCGATTCGTGATATAATCAGTGCGGTGGAGGAGTTTGCTCCGCGGAGCCTTCAGGAGGAGTATGACAACTCCGGTATCCAGACGGCTCCCGACGTGGACCGCGACTGTACGGGAGTGATGCTCTCGGTGGATGTCACTCCCGAGGTTGTGGACGAGGCTTTGGCTTCGGGCTGCAATCTTCTCCTGGCCCATCATCCGCTGCTGTTCCGTGGCGTGAAAAGCCTCACCGGCGCCACTCCGGTGGAATCGGCCTTGATCAAGGCCGTGAAAGGCGACCTTACCATTTATTGTTGCCACACGTCGCTCGACAATGCTCCCGCAGGCGTTTCGGCAAGGATGGCTTCCATGCTCGGACTGAAAGACGTGCGGACGCTGGATGAGGTCGGCCCAGATACCGGCAGCGGTGCCATAGGCATGCTTGAGGCGCCCCTCTCTCCCCGCGAGTTCGTGGCTCTTGTCAAGGAAACTTTCGGTTCTCCTGTGGCCCGATGCTGCGACCCTGCGGCTCACGGCACCATCAGCCGTGTGGCCCTCTGCGGTGGCTCGGGTGCGTTCCTCATCCCCAAGGCCGTCGGGGCAGGAGCCGATGTCTTCCTTACCTCCGACATGAAATATCACGATTTCACCGATTGGGGAGGCCGCATTTTCCTGGTGGATATAGGCCACCACGAAAGTGAAAACTGCACGAAAGATATTTTTCATCACATAATTACGGAAAAATTTCCTAACTTTGCAGTCCGGTATTCCCTAAAAGATACTAATCCGATTAATTATTTGTAAGCATAGAATATGGCTACAACAGAAAATAAGTCCAAAGCCGAGCAGTCGCTTTCGGTTGAGTCGCGTCTCAAATCGCTATACGAACTCCAGACTATCCTCTCGCAGATTGACCGTATCAAGACGGTGCGCGGCGAGCTTCCCCTTGAGGTGCGCGACCTCGAGGATATGATTGAGGGCCTTCATACCCGTATATCCAATTATCATGCCGATATTGAGGAAATCAGAAAGAAGAGTGCCGCCGCTCAGGTCAAGATTCATGAGTCGCAGGCCAAGATAGATACTTACAAGGTTCAGCTCGACAATGTGCGCAACAACCGCGAGTTCGACCTCCTCACCAAGGAAATCGAATTCCAGACTCTCGAGATTCAGCTTGCCGAAAAGCACATCAACGAGTTTGCCCGTCAGATTGAATCGAAGGAGGCCGAGATTGCCGCTACACAGGAGAACCTCAAGGACCAGGAGCATATCCTTACCGAGAAGCGTCAGGAACTCGAGGAGATTGTAAGCGAGACCAAGCAGGACGAGGAGCGTCTGCGCGAACAGGCCAAGGCTCTGGAACCCAAAGTGGATGCCCGCACCCTCGCAGCCTTCAAGAGAATCCGCAAGAACGCACGCAACGGCCTTGGAATCGTTTATATCCAGCGTGATGCCTGCGGCGGTTGCTTCAACCGTATCCCCCCGCAGAAACAGATGGAAATCAAGATGCACAAGAAGATTATCGTCTGCGAATACTGCGGCCGCATCATGATTGATCCCGAGCTTGCAGGAGTAGAGACCGGAAAAGAATAACGTTTTTCCTTCTTGAATCTCCTAAATCAGAATTAATACACCGATGGCGCCCATTGCTTAGCCAAGCTTTGGCGCCATCACTGTTTTTGACTGTTATGTTCAGATTATTTGTTTCAATATTATTGTTCTTATCGGCCGGTGTGACCGTTGCACATGCTGAACCTCAGAATATCAAGGATGCCCTTAGCCGTCTGGCCGGTGGAAAATCAGATACCACCCAGAGCAAAAGCGGAGGGCTGTTGGATGCTATAGGCGGATTGTTTGGCGGCAAGACGAAGATTGCCGACATGGTAGGAACATGGCAATACAAATCACCCGCGGTTTCGTTCAAATCCGATAATCTCCTGAAGAAAGCAGGTGGCGCAGCAGCCTCCGCCGTGGTTGAAAACAAACTTGCGCCCGTTTACCGCACCACCGGATTCGACCGCATGGTTTTCACCGTAGCCGCTGATTCATCTTTCACTATGAAGGTGAAAATGGTAACACTTAAGGGCAAGATTACCACCGACGTTCCCAAAGGCTCCGAGGCCAGTTTCATGTTTGACTTCAAGATTGCCGGGAAAATGAGCATCGGCAAGATGGAGGCTTATGTTTCCAAAAGCGGGAATAACCTCAGCCTCACCTTCGACGTCACGAAGCTCATGAATCTGATTTCCAAGGCCGGCTCCATATCCGGCAATTCATCGCTGAAAACCTTGAGCAAGCTTCTTGAAAGTTATGACGGCATGTGTGCCGGATTCGAACTAAGGAAGTCGGCTGAATAATGGCTCCCGAAGCCGCGTCAATAGTCACCTACCGCACTTCACCGGCCGAGTTGCGTCATGTGCTCGGCCTTTTGTCGCGTGCCGGAGTGAACCATATTTATGTGGTCGACAACGCTTCATTGCGTGAGATTCGGAGCGTGTGCGGCGAGTTTCCGGAAGTGGAATATTTGCCGTCGCGCAACGTGGGCTACGGAGCCGGTCATAATATAGCGCTCCGGCGCTCTCTTTCTTCGGAGGCAAGATACCATCTTGTGCTCAACACCGATGTGGATTTCAACCCGGCCGATCTGCGGTTGCTCACCCAATATATGGACCGGAATCCTGAGGCAGGATGCGTGGCGCCGCGTCTTGTGTGTGCCGACGGCGCTCCGCAATATGCGGCGCGGCTACTCCCGACGCCTCTTGACCTCTTCATCCGACGTTTTTTCCCGGGTGGAATTATGAAGGGGCGACGTCGCAGGTATGAACTGCGTATGCTTGATGGCGACGGGGTATATTCGGCTCCGTTCCTCTTCGGGAGCTTCATGCTTCTGCGCACGGAGGCACTGCGGCGCCATGGGATTTTTGACGAGCGTTTTTTCCTGTATATGGAGGATGTGGATCTCACGCGCCGGCTTCATCGCCACTGGCGCACCTTAAGCGTGCCGTTCATGACGGTAAGACATGAACACCGGGCCGAGAGCTATCGTTCGCTCCGCATGCTCGCGTTGCATTGCGTGAGCGCGGTGCGTTACTTTACCAAGTGGGGATGGTTTCGTGACGTTGAGCGGAGCCGGTTCAATGACGCCGCGCTTGATCAATTCGGCTTATAAAGTAAGATACTCCAGCGGCTTGATCTGGTCGAAGGCGGTCTGGTCGGGACGCACAGGCACTATTGTGGCCCAGCCTCTTGAAAGCCAGTAGTTGTCGGTGGTATCATCGTCGGGATTTTCTTCGATATATTTTCCGGTCAGGAGGTAGAACGGTTTGCCGTGGGGCGAGACATATCCCTCGTATTCCTCGGTCCAGCGCCCGCGCGCTCCGGCCGCCATTTTCAATCCTTTCGGAACGATTCCTTTGGGGAAGTTGATATTGAGGCAAATATCTTTTGGCAGACCGGTGGAGAGAACTTTTCGTGTTATCTCAGTCACCATTGGAAGTATGAAAGAAAAATCGGCGTTGTGGCTATGGTCGAGAAGCGAATATCCTACCGAGGGAACTCCTGCAAAGCAACCTTCTATCACTGCGCCCATTGTGCCTGAGTAATTCACTGAATTACCTGAATTTGAACCGTGGTTTATGCCGGCAAGTATGATGTCGGGACGCCGCTCCCTCATCAATGCATGCATGGCGAGTTTAACGCAGTCGGCAGGGGTGCCGTTCACCGAATATGCCTCGATTCCTTCTCCGAATTCTCTCGGTGTGAGTCGGAGCAGTGAATCCACGGTTATTGCGGATGACTGACCGGAACGCGGGCCGTCCGGAGCCACCACTATTATGTCGCCGAGATCTCTCACCGCCTCAGCGAGACAGTGGATTCCGCGTGCTGTAATTCCGTCATCGTTTGTTATGAGTATAAGGGGACGTTTATTCATATCGGTCTCTTTTCAGTGATTAATTGTTATATTTGCAGAAGTAAATATAAATTCAAGTATTATGGTTATCAATCGCATTCAGACTTTATTTCTTCTCGCAGCCGTAGTGATGATGGTTATTTTCCTTTTTGTACCTTTTGGCTACGATGTGATTACCGATCCTACCTTTGGAGAAATGGTGGCTTATGAGCCTGTCAGCGCCATCGATGTAGTGGGTCTGCTGGTGCCCTCGGCAGTGGCTGTAGTGCTGCTTCTGGTGGCAGTATTTCTTTTCAAAAAACTTCCGCTCCAGAAACTTATCACTTTGCTCGGAGGCATTGCGGTAGGGGTGTGCATCATCGCTGTCATCTACATTCTTGTTTCCGGCGCAATCGACACAACTCCCGGAGTAACTGTTCATACCACATGGGGTGGGGGAGGCATCATACTTCTTGCCGTACTGGCAGCCGTTATTGCCGCTTACCGTGCCATGAGCCACGACCAGAAGCTTCTGAGCAGCGCCGATCGTCTGCGTTGACCTCCGGGCCGGAATTATTCGCGATAATAGACTCTTTTGACTCTCGACGATACCGATGTGAGAATCTCATACGGTATGGTGTCGAGAGTTTCTGCTATTGTATCTACCGGAATTTCGGGGCCGAAAATCTCCACGCGGTCTCCTACATGGCATTCGCCGCAATCCGTCACGTCGACCATGCAGGCGTCCATGCAGATGTTACCCACGATAGGACAACGTGTACCGTTAATCATCACACTGTGGTGCCCGTTGCCCAGATGGCGGTTTAAGCCGTCGGCATACCCCACGGGAATTGTGGCCACAATGGAATCGCGGTGCAGCACGCCGCGGCGGTTATAGCCTATGGTGGTGCCTGCGGGCCATTCTTTTATGGAAATTACAGTTGTATAGAGAGATGAAACGGGCCGGAGTTCGTCCTGGGATCCGTCGTGCATTGTGGCTATGCCGTACAGACAGATTCCGAGGCGTACCATATCATACTGATGTTCCGGGAAACGGCTTATGCCGGTGGAATTGAGTATATGGCGCATTATGTGGTGGTTGAATCCGCGCTGAAGCAAGTCGGCGCAGCGGTCGAAGTATTCGAACTGACTCTTGGTATAGTCGTCCATCATCGGATCGTCAGCTGCCGCAAGATGGCTGAATACAGAGATTGGTCTGACGGCTTTCTGGCGCCGCAGGATATCCGTGATTTCGGGAATGTCCTTTTCCAGGAATCCGAGACGGTGCATCCCGGTGTCGAGCTTTATATGCACGGGATAATCTGTCAGTCCGCAGTTTTCGGCTGCGCTTATTATCTCGTGGAGAATGTCGAAAGAGTAGATTTCCGGTTCGAGGTTGTAGGCGAAGAGTGTACGGTAGTTCACTACCCGTGGGTTGAGCACCATTATCGGCATGGTGATTCCCGCGCGCCGCAGTTCCACACCTTCGTCGAGCACGGCCACCGCAAGATAGGCGGCTCCCTGTGACTGCAACGAGCGTGCAAGCTCGTAGGACCCCGCACCGTAGCCGGAGGCCTTCACCATGCAGACTATTCCGGTGGTGGGCTTGAGCATGGCACGGAACAGGTTGAAGTTATGCACCATCGCATCGAGATTCACCTCCATCACAGTCTCGTGTTGCCGCGCCTCAAGCATATCCGATACACGCTCGAACGAAAATCCCGGCGCACCTTTTATCAGAATCATTTCATCGTGGAAATCATCCGGCCCCATTGCGTCGAGCATGGCGGCGGTATCCGGGAAGAATATGGCCTGTGAATTGAAATAGCGGCTGTTGGCGCTTATCTCCTCTCCTATGCCTATCACGCGGTCTATTCCTCGGCGGCGCGCAAGGTCGGCCACGGCCTTGTAGCGCTTCGAGGGCGGAAGAGCCTCGTGCATCACGTCCGAAAGAATAAGGGTGGTGGTGCGGTTGCCTCTGGGGCGCCGGTTCATGAAATCGAGTGCGGGTGCCAGAGAGTGGAGGTCGGAGGTATAGTTATCGTAAATCACCAGACAGTTGTTCACGCCCTCAATTACTTCCAGACGCGTTGTGACCGGTTTCAGTTTTGCCATTCTTTCGGCAATGGTGTCGGAATCCATGCCGAGAAGCAGTAGAGCGGCCAGACAGTGCGTGGCATTCTCTATTTCTGACTCCGATGTGAGAGAAACAGTGAGTTTGCCTTTTGCGCCTAAATATGAATATTCGATTTCAGTTTCCTTCTCGCCGGTTTCAGTCCGGATGATGTAGAGCGGTGCGCCGGCATTTATTTTGCTCCATCCAAGCAGACTTGACCTGTTGCAGCCATTCTCCACCGCCGATGCGATAAGAGAGTCGTCGGCGCAGTAAATCACGCAGTCGGAGTCGCGAAACAGCTTTATTTTCTCGTTGACTTTAGCCTCGCGGGAGCTGAAGCCTTCGTCATGTTCCGATGATATGTTGGTGATAATGCCTATGGAGGGCTTTATCATGTTCTGGAGAGTGTTCATCTCGCCGCTCCGCGATACGCCCGCTTCAATTATGGCTGTTTCAGTGTCGGGGGTGATTTCCCAGAGTGAAAGAGGCACACCGATGCGTGAGTTGAAGCTTCGCGGGCTCCTCACCACATTGCAGTCCGGCTCAAGAAGCTGATAAAGCCATTCCTTTACAGTGGTTTTTCCGCGCGATCCGGTGATGCCTATCACCTTTGCCTTGACGGATTCGCGGTGCGCGCGGGCTATTGTCTGGAGCGCTTTGGTCACGTCCTCAACCCTCAGGAAGCACACATCGTTGACTCCAAGCATATTTTCCGGGATGTAGGAAACGCAGAAGGCCTTTACTCCGGCCTCATAAAGCTGCCGGATATAGCGGTGGCCGTCGTTGTTGGGGGTGGAGATGGCGAAGAAAAGAGAGCCGGCCGGTGCCGACAGCGAGCGGCTGTCCGTCAGAAGCACGTCTATTTCAAAATCCTTTTCAGGAGCTTCGAGGCTTAAGAAGGATGATATTTCAGAAAGGGTGTATGACATTTTTTAATTATATTTTTCAGTGCATGTTAGTGATTAGCGTTTGGA